>JAAUUE010000019.1 GCA_012031635.1 Coleofasciculaceae cyanobacterium SM2_1_6
CTTTACTTTCGACACTATTAGTATAGTAACTGCTATCCTACCTATTCACAAATGTTTACTGTGGACATCCATATTTCAAGATTAGGTAAATCTAGGCTCCAATCTTCTCCGTCTTCACGCATTTAGGGCAAATCTAGGGATGATGATCTAGCGATTATTTTCCATATATCTTCATCCTCTGTTTTTTCTTTGGCAGTGAAAAATTAGTGTAAAAATTCAATCTAGCGTACCAAACTTGTATTAAACCCACAGCAAACCTGCCTTAAATCTGTGTTAAAAACCTTGCTACGCCCATTCTTGACACAGCGAGCGGCGAGTAACTGTTGATACGCGGAGAACTTGGAGATGAACTGATTCTAGCTGAGCAGTAGTGACGGAATCTCCAGCAGCAAACAAAGTTACCTCATGACTACGACGGACTAGCTCTTCGGTAAGCAAGCTAACGACTAATTCAATACCACCATAGGCTGGCGGTGGGACAACTTCCCAAAGGGGAGCAGTCTGGGCGATCCTCATTACAACCTCCTGTATTTCTACTCAAGATGATGGAAATGGTTAGACTCAGATTAAGAGAGACAAATTCGAGAGAGCTTAATCAAGCAGGATTAAAGCTCCGGTTAACTTTGATATTTAGTTTCTGTCTCTTGGTTAATTTGGTTTAAGCACCTAAATGCAGATTAGTAGAAAATTTTGGAGTTAGCAAACGTCCTCAAGGACGGAAATCCCTACCGATCGCTCCTCTGGTTTTCCTTTGCCCTCAATACTTATCTTGAGTAGTTCGATCCTAAATCATTTTCTAAATTAGATTGCTGCTGAATTGCTGCTGGTCGGTTATTCCACCCGCCTGCGGCGGGTGAAATCCTTTGGGATTGCTATAGTTCGATCGCCACTTTGCCCTCCAGTTACTAGCTGATTTTCTGACCATTAACTAACCTACATTCTAGTTTTTACTCCTAGCTTTCTTTGGTTTAGATTCTTAAATATAAAATCAAAATATAGGAAGTGATCTCTATCAATGAACTATTTTTTAAGTTGTTTTCTTAGATAGTTATTTCGGAGAATTAATCAAGGATTTCATCCTATTATTTTATTAGTTAACTTGTTTAGGAAGTTTATTAAAGACAAATTATCAAGGGCTGTAACCTCCGTATCAATACTGATTTCGTACTTATTTTGCCATGTATAAAAGCCTGAAAAATATTTTTTAAGTTCGTGATGGGGATCACTAGAGTCTCTCTATAGAATCACAATATTCAGGAGCTTTTTATCACCAGTCCGGTGGCACCGAAGATAGATCATATTAATATATAAATCTTATAGTTTTTTTGTGAACCTAGGCTAGAGGTAATAAAGATGGTGACAATGCAAATATCCTTTCCTAATGAAAGATTAAGAGAAGTCGTAAAAAGTATCCTTTCCCATCGCAGTATCAACCGTACAGATCAGAAAGTTTTTATGTCGGCACTCTTATCTAAGGATAAACTTTCTTCGGAAGACCAGAAAATTATTAATCAAGTATACCAAGGGCTACAGAGTGGCTTAATCAAGGTCGTAGATTAGGCTAATTTTTAAGGGGTTTTGGCGGTTTTAACCGCAGCTACCCTTTGCAAATATCCTCTAGGGTTCTGAGTAGTCAAGAAAACAGAAAGAAATTATTTAATTCTCCAGAATCATTTCACTGACAAGCTAAATTTGGGCTAAGTTAAGCAAAGATCAGACAAGGCTGTGAAATTATGAACGCTCACGATTTTTTAATGTTAATTTTGTTACTTACTCCGGGGTTGTTGCTCTCCGCAGCAGTCATGGCAGCTTTTGCTGCCGGGGGTTAACCCGATCGATTGGTGATACATGGCGATCGATAACTATGGATAATCAGTACGGGCAATAACTATGAACTATGTAGTTAATAACCCAGCTTTGGTCATGAATTTACTCTGGGAGCATCTGCAAATGGTGGGGATATCCTGCCTACTGGCGATCGCTCTTGCCATTCCCCTTTCCTTATTAATTACGAATTATCCCCGCCTTGGTACTGCCGTCATGGGAGGATTGGGGGTGATTTATACTATTCCTAGCTTGGCGTTGATTATTCTCTTTGTGCCTTGGTTGGGCTTGAGTAATAAACCTGTGATCTTGGCGATGGTACTGTATTGTCAGGTGATCTTAGTCCGCAACTTAGTAGTGGGGTTGCAGGAAATTGCTCCTGAGATTCGTGAAGCGGCTCAAGGGATGGGTATGAATAGCTGGCAGACATGGTGGTGGGTAGAAGTCCCCTTGGTGTTGCCTTTGTTTTTGGCAGGAGTCCGGCTGGGGGCGATCGTGGTGATTGCCGTAGCAACTATTGGAGCCAAGTTTGGAGCCGGAGGGTTAGGTACTCTGTTATTTGAAGGTATTGCCGCCGATCGCTACGACAAAATCTGGGCAGGGGTGATCCTAATCATCCTCCTCGCTTTAGGGATCAATACAGGATTATTACTGCTAGAACGTAAGGCAAAGGGAAATTTTTCTCGGGTGTAGTTATCTTTCCATCTCAGCCACAGATTTGGGGACACCAGAGGTTAACACTTCACAGCCATCAGGGGTAACTAAAACATCATCTTCGATGCGGATGCCAATACCCCGCCACTGTTCAAGGAGGACTGGTTGCCCGATCGCCACGGGTTGGTCAGCATTGATGTAAATTCCCGGCTCCACCGTGAGGACTTGCCCGGGCTGGAGGGGTTCTCCCTCTTCGCCCTGTTTATAGGTTCCCGTATCGTGGACATCGATGCCCAGCCAATGCCCAGTGTTGTGCATGTAGAAGGATTTATATTTTTCGGTTTTAATCAGTTCCTCCACACTGCCCCGGAGCAGCCCTAAATCTACAAGACCCTCGGTGATCACCTTCACGGCGGCTTCATGGATTTGATGATAAAAATTACCGGGTTTCACTTGCTCGATCGCTTGCTTTTGGGCTGCGAGGACGAGTTCGTAGATAGCTTTTTGGGGGGCGGTGAATTTGCCATTGACGGGGAAGGTGCGGGTAATATCCGAGCAGTAGTATTCATAGCGACAGCCTGCATCAATGAGTAGTAAATCTCCGTCTTGCATTTGTTGATTATTGGCAATGTAGTGGAGAATGCAGGAATTTTTGCCCGTGGCCACGATCGAGGGATAGGCAAGATCGCCACCGCTTTTATGAAAGATATACTCAATCTCGGCAGCAATTTCGTACTCATAGCGTCCGGGAGCCGTGATTTCCCGTGCTTGATTATGGGCTTTGGCAGCAATATCTGCCGCTCGTTGCATCAGGGCAATTTCTTGGGGACTCTTGACCCGGCGCATTTTTGATAAAACGGGCATCGGGTCTTCAATGGCGATCGGACCAATCCCTCGTTTTTGGTAGTGGCGTAACCCAGTCTGCCAGAATTTAATAATCAGATGGTTAAAACTTTGATCACTGCCCATGTGGTAGTAGAGGCGATCGGCATTTTGGATATATTGAAATAGCTGCGAATCCAGTTCCTCTCTGGCATAGACCACATCCGCCCCAAATTTTTCCTTAGCTCCCCCGACCCCGTAGCGAGCCCCAGTCCAAATTTCTTGGTCTCGATTTTTGGGTTGAACAAATAAAATAAACTGATGGCGATCGTGGTGGGGCGCAAGAACCAAAACGGCTCCCGGTTCATCAAATCCCGTCAGGTAATAAAAATCACTACTCTGGCGGAAACCCCGTTCTCCCTCGGCTGGGCTACAAAAAATAGCTGTCCCCTTGCCAAGGGCTGCCATGTAACGGCGGCGGCGATCGAGATACTCAGCACTTCGGCTCTGCTCAGTGACCACACTTTGAAGATGCTCAGTGGCTCCTTGAAGGTTAAGAGGGAAATTAGATTGTAGGGGCGTAGGTGTAATAGACATGATCCAGATTTAGGGCGTTGTTGAGGCTATTAATGCTCTTGATAGCTAGTTTTGAGCTAGTTTTATTTAGTTATAACTAGTTATCAAAATTCAGGCAAAGCTATAACCTGGAACGATAATTAGGGAGCCTTGGCTGGGGAGACTAGCTGGGGTGAGGCTAATGGTCTCGTTACCGCCCTTGCGTTCGATGGGAGTCCCTGCCATCACATTCAAAAACTCATCCACGGCGACAATATCGCAACTGGCAGCATCGGCAGCTTGCGTCCGAAAATGGGTAGGAATAATCACCTTGGGGTTGAGAATGGCGATCGCCGCTTGGGCTTCTTGGGGAGAGTAGGCCTTTGCTCCACCGCCCACGGGGATCATCAACACGTCTGGGCGACCCATGAGAATTCTTTGCTCAGTCTCGATCGGGGAAGCCAAGGCTCCCAAGTGGAGAATGTTCAGCCCTGCTTGATTCCAGCGCCAAGCCACATTTCGCCCAAATCTTCTGCCACCTAGACGGTCTTTTGCCACACTGATCCCCTGCATTTGCATTCCCGGCAGTTGGTACAACCCCGGCTCCGTCAAGATGCGAGTTCCCCTCGGAATACTATCCACCGCCCCTTCATCAAAGAGCAAGCTACTTGCCAGCACGAGATTCGCTGGAACCGATGGGAGACGATAGCCCGCCGTACAGCCCAAAGTCCGAAAGGGGTTAACCAAAATCCGCATCTCACCGCTACTAATCAAAAAACAAGTATGCCCTAACCACTGGATATTTAGACTAGGATTCCCCTGGGCCTGAGCTAATCCTCCATTCCGGTAAAACTCAGTAACTGCTCCAGTCGTTGCTGATAACAAGCCGATTCCCACATACTTAACAAATTGTCGCCGTTTCATTATTTTTTGATGTACTCAATTACTTATAAATTACTTAAAAACTATCCTGAGCTAGTTTATCCCAGAGACAACAAAAAGTTTCTCAGAAGTTCCTTGCCACAAGAAGTTAGGATACTTTCGGGATGGAATTGGACTCCTTGGATGTGGGGATATTGGCGGTGACGGACTCCCATGACCGTGCCATCGGCAACCCAAGCGGTGATTTCGAGGGTATCGGGACAGGTGGGTCGATCGATCACCAAGCTATGATAGCGAGTTGCCGTAAAGGGATTTGCTAAACCTTGGAATACACCCACGCCACTATGGTGAATCTCTGAGGTTTTCCCATGCATGAGAACTGGGGCAGAGACCACATTTCCCCCAAAAATCTGCCCAATACTCTGATGCCCTAAACACACCCCTAAAATAGGTAAATCTTTACCGAGAGTTTTAATGATATCTAGAGAAATTCCCGCATCGTCTGGACGACCGGGCCCCGGAGAAATTACCACGGCATCAGGTTTTAATTGCTGAATTTGCTCTAGGGAAATCTGGTCATTCCGATAGACTTGGACTTCTTTGGCTACGGGAATTTCGCTACCTAATTCTTCTAAGTATTGGACTAGGTTGTAGGTGAAACTATCGTAATTATCAATGACTATAATCAACTCGATCGCTCCTCAATATGCTTCCTCAATATTCTTAAATACTACTTAGATATAGGAATCCTAAATCATTTGCTAAATTAAATTGCTGCTGGTAGGTGATTCCAACCGCCGCAGGCGAGTGGAATCATTTAGGACTGCTATACTGCAACTATTTCTAAGCCTGCTAATTTGGCAAATCCGCCTAGAACCTAACTTCTATCATGTCATGATTAAGCCATTGCTTGCGACCAAGTAGTTACCAGAAAAACGATCACTGTGGCGAGGGCAAGGATGCCTTGGATGATATTCCCCACGATCGTCCCTACGATAATACCAAGGGTTGCCTTGAAGGCTATTTGGGTACGTTCCTTTAACTCTAAACGCCGATGGTAGAGGAACTCTCCAGTGAAAGCCCCGATGAGCGGTCCAAACAACATCCCCACCAAGGGCCCACCGATGGGCAGAGCAGGCAATAAACCAAAGAATCCCAACAGCAGACCAATAATGGCTCCCCACTGTCCCCAATTACTGGCTCCCGCCTTTTTTGCCCCGATATAACTACTGAGAAAATCTACCGCCAAGCTGAGGATGAAGACGGCGATCGCCACCCCCAAAGCCACCGTGACCCCACTAAAACCTTTAACCGCCCCCCAAATAATAATGGCAACCAAAATCAGGCTAGAACCGGGCAGAGCGGGGATCACAGCTCCGGCAACGCCGACAATCATGACTAAAACTAAGAACCCATAGAGAGCGATCGTACCTATTTCCATAACTTACTAAACCTTGCTGAACCAAATTTACTGCCAATGAGAAATCAATAATTAGGTCTCCTCATCTCATGGTAAAACATCCTGCCTCTATCCAAGGGAATTTCCAGCGATCGATCGCTAAACAACAGCTAATAATTCAAAGCGGTGCTACTGACTTAGTAAAGGATTTACGCATTTAAATATTTTTGAGAATATTTTTGAGGACTGAGGGTCTTGAAGCCTGCCGATGAAATTTTTCCAACCCTACATAATTCGTTGACTAGACCTCTTGCATGAATCATGACCTTCACCCTAAATCCCTCTCTCTAGGGAGAGGGACTTTCCTCTTACTCCCCTTCTCCCTAGGGAGAAGGAGCTGGGGGATGAGGGGCTTTTTCCTTATTCACACAAGAGGTCTACTGTATTCGTCACTGTGTGTAAGTCCTATAGGACTCAGGCAAAACAAGGTTTTATCCACTATTAGTAGGGTTAAGGCGGGCAATGCCCACCCTACATCTATATCTAAATCTAGAGTTTGTGCATAAGTCCTGTCTCAGAGAAATTTGGCGATCTAAGCAACTAATAAGCTAGAGAAAAATAGCAAAATCAGAAACATGTCAAGATTCTCTGACATAATGATCCCCATTTTCCCAAAATATCGTCAAATCATCATAAATACCCAGCTTACCCCCTTGACCAAAGTAAATTTGTTACATATCTTTAATAGTGTGATCCCCGTGATCCCAAAGAAATCAAGCTAATTATCCAAGTTTCAGAATTTTTTCTGTAGCCCGCCCTAATTAGTTACAGGACTTTGAAAATGCTAAATATTCAAACTAGGGCAAAGTGCTGTGGCGTACAGCCAGCACAGCTCTCTAGTTAGTAGCCCTAAATCCTAATCCTATGGCAAGAGAACAACCCCCCTTAGAGGAAATGACTTTGAGGCAGCTCCGGAAAGTCGCCAGTGAGTACAACATTTCTCGCTACAGCCGGATGCGGAAAGAACAGTTACTAGAGGAAATCCTGAAAAAAGCAAAAACTGATGGGTCTTCTAGTACAACCCCCGTGCCCATCTCCTCCCTGTTTGTAGCCCCTACCGCAATTCCTATCCCCCAAAAAACATCCCCCCAAATAACCGAACCATCGGAGGCAGAAGTAAAATCAATGGAACAAGAACAGCTTGACCAAAACAATCCGAATTCCGAGTCAACCCCTGTAGAAGTAGTCAACTTGGCGGACGTGGATCATGGTCTTCCAGACTTACCCTCTGGCTACGGAGAAAGCCGCATTGTGCTGATGCCTCGCGATCCTCAATGGGCTTATGCCTACTGGGATATCCCCAATGACCACAAAGAAGAACTCCGCCGTCAAGGGGGGCAGCAGCTAGCCTTGAGAATTTATGATGTGACCGATGTGGATATCAATTACCAAAGTCCCCACAGTGTGCAGGAATATCCCTGTGATGAACTAGCGCGTGAGTGGTATTTACCCATGCCCGTGAGCGATCGAGACTACGCGGTGGATGTGGGCTATCGTTGTGCCGATGGTCGGTGGTTAGTGTTGGCCCGCTCTGCTCCGGTAAGGGTTCCCCCGGTTTACCCCAGTGATTGGATCGAAGATCATTTTATTACTGTTAGTTGGGATGAAGACCTCACCGGTAAGACCTTCTTAGAACTGATTCCCCCCAGCCGTCGCTTTACCACTGCCACTAAGAATGGCATGGCTAGTACTGGCAATCAGATCTATGACCAAATCTTTAATATGGCGCAGTCCAGCGAGGCACAACGGGTGGTGGGTTCCCTCTTTGGTTCTATGCAACAGGTTCCCATGCATGAGCAGGCTTTTAGTTCCTACGTCTTCCCCTCTGGTGTGGGCATGTGGGCTGTGCCTACCGCTTCTGGGGTCAATATGTCGGGGATTGGTATGGGAGTGGGCTTAAATATGTCTGGAGTGGGCTTTGGGGCTTCGGCGGCTCCCAATCGTCCCCGGAAGTTCTGGTTGGTGGCAGATGCCGAGTTGATTGTCTATGGGGCAACGGAGCCTGACGCTACGGTGACGATCGGTGGTCAACCGATTAAACTCAGCCCCGATGGGACTTTCCGCTTCCAGATGTCTTTCCAAGATGGCTTGATTGATTACCCGATTATGGCTGTCGCTGTAGATGGTGAGCAGACTCGATCGATCCACATGAAGTTTGAGCGAGAAACCCCTTCCCGCCACACCAATACCAAGGAAGATGCGGTACTAGAGTGGATGAGTTAGAGGGAATTAGCTCAAAGTAGCTTAAATCAAGGTAACTCAAAAGTTAGCTACCTCTTAGTTTGGATCTCTTGCTAGTATTTTCAAAATCTATCGCCCCTTCACTAGACCAGTGGGGGGTTTTGTTTTAATTCTAGGAAAGATTCTGGGAAAGATTCTGGGAAAGTTTAGGTGTAAGCCTTCCAGAAATCCGTTGGTTGTTCAAGGTTTTCAGGCTAGCAAGTTGGAACCTAGGCAACTAAGATTAACCTGATTGTCTGAATACATGATGAAAAGATAGTTTGTTAGCGATCGCACCACAAGTAACCCTAGAATATTTCTTATACCTGTTCACTGAATAACTGGGAGTAACTGATGCTTCAACTCCCCTCAACACAAGTAACTGAATACTTTGATAAATTTACCAGTAAGCCTGCTGCTCAACATAATTGACTGATAGCTGACGCTTAATACCCGATGCTTGTTTACTGATAACTGATAACTGATAACTGATAACTGTATGTCTAACCCCAGCAAAATCACCAAACCGATCGCCACAGACGATCCTCAAGAATCTGTAGTTCGAGATCATATCCTTGTGGTAGATGATACCCAAGACAATTTACTGCTGATCCGAGCCATGCTGTCTCCCTTGGGTTATCGATTGAGCTTAGTTAACAGTGGGGCAAAAGCCCTAGAAATTATTACGGCGCAGGATAGTAACGGGGTTCCCTGTCCGCCAGATTTGGTGCTAGTTGATGTGATGATGCCAGAAATGGATGGCTATGAAGTCACAAGGCGGATTCGAGGCAACACCAAATTACCCTTTATTCCCATTTTGTTGATCACCGCCCACGATCAAGCCAGCGTGGTCAAGGGCTTAGAACTGGGAGCAGATGAATTTATTCGTAAACCCGTTTCTATCGATGAATTGTTAGCGCGGGTACAGTCTTTGTTGCGGTTAAAGCATAGTGTCGATGAGCGGGACACGATCGCCCGACAGCGAGAAGATTTTGTCTCCCGTCTGACCCACGACCTCCGCACTCCCCTATTAGCCGCAGACCGGATGCTACACCTGATGCAGCAAGGAGTTTTGGGAGAACTGACAGATTCTATGCAGGAAGCGATCATTACCATGATCAGGAGTAACCAAAATTTGGTGACAATGGTTAATACTCTCCTAGAGGTTTCTCGCTACGATGCCGGCGAAAAAAATCTTTACTTTGCCGCAGTCAATATCCGAGATCTCCTCAAAGAAGTGGTCGATGAACTCCAGCCCTTGGCGATCGACAAGCATCTTTCCCTTGATTATCAAGCCCCAGAACCTCCATTTTTGGTGTTGGGCGATCGTCTAGAACTCCATCGGGTTTTTACCAACCTGATCGGCAATGCCATCAAATTCACCGACACCGGAGCTATCACCATCACCGTCACTAGCCATCCGGGGAAATTAGATATTGCCGTCCAAGACACTGGTGCTGGAATTAGCCCAGAACTCCTGCCCCTCGTTTTCAATCGCTTCCGCACTGGAAATCATCGAGCCTCTGGCAGTGGGTTGGGCTTACACCTCTGCAAACGAATTATTGACGCTCACCAAGGGAATATTACCGTCACCTCTGATCCTGAAACTGGTAGCATTTTTTTGGTTTCTCTACCTTTGTTGGATCAAGTTGCGTAAAATTTTAAGATGAAGATATGGGATCAGGCTTAGATTTAGAGCGATCGGGTTTGGGGATACCCCGAAATTTGGGCTGAGGTTTCAACGAAAAAGTTATTTTTGAAAAATTTTGAAAATATAGCTCTGGAGCATTGGCATTTAAGACAATCAATGATATAGTCAATGACTCAATAACCTCAATGATTTTAACTAAGTAACATCATTCTAAGTAACATCAGTTCGGAATAAGAAATACCCCTCATCCCCTTCGCCCCTGCTCCCACAAGGGGCGAAGGGGCATAAAACGAAATTTTCCTGTTCCCTCGCCCGTTCTGGGAGAGGGTAAGGGTGAGGGTTCCAGCTTATCCCGAATTCATGTCAAGTAGAACTTACATAAATTTCATCATCACTCCAGAAATTATCCTCCACCCCACCAACCCATGCCTGTCCAGCCCAATCCTCAGTCCAATTCAAATAACCAAGGGGAAGGGGAACTATACGAATCAACCCCTGTATATGTTCTAAAGGAACTTCTGCATCGATTCCAACGAGAGCAGACCAAAATTCAAGACCTCCTTTCTTCTCTGGGTTTTGCCCTGCGGAGCTTTAATAACCTCAATCAATTCCTCGAAATTATTCCCATGATGGCGGCGCGGGTAACTGATGCTGACAGTGGTGCTTTGTTTTTGTTCAAGCCCAATGGCAAAATTCGCCTAGAGCAGTTGTACTGTTTGGAGGGCCATAGCTGTGAAGGAATGCGGGGGACGTTGGAAGTGATTGCTCAAAGGTTGAATAGTAATATTGACAGTGAATTTAATAATTCCAGCAATAGTTCTAGTAATAATTCTAGTAATAGTTCTGAGCATAATCTCGGTAGCGAACTGAAGGATTTAAGTAGTCTGATTAATGGGGAAAATCTTAAGCCCTCAGATTCCCTAGACCAAGAGTTGGCAAATACCCTAGATGGTGACTTGAAAGCCTTTGGTACGCCAATTTGGGTAAAGAGCGTGGATGTGGGTCGACTCTATGTGTTTAGTCGGGATCCTTTGTATATCTGGACAGGGACTAGGCAAAAGCTCCTCCGCTTGGTAGCAGATCAGACGGCGGTGGCGATCGCCACCAATGAATTAACCGTAGAACTCCGCAAAAAAGAACGGATCGATCGAGAGTTAGAGATTGGGGCAGATATTCAACGCCACCTTTTACCTAGTCGATGCCCAGAGATTCTGGGGGTAGAATTAGCAGCCCAGTGTGAAACGGCGGGGCGAGTTGGTGGTGACTATTATGATTTTATTCCTGCCCACTACGATCGCCTAGGCAAGACCGAGGAGAGTGGCAGTCATGACAAATGGAGTATTGTGATCGGCGATGTGATGGGTAAAGGGGTTCCTGCCGGGTTGATTATGACCATGACGAGGGGAATGCTCCGGGCTGAAGTCCTCAATGGGCACTCGCCGGGAAATATTCTCCAGCATCTAAATCGGGTCATGTACACCGATCTAGAAAACTCCCGCCGCTTTGTTACGTTGTTTTACTCTGAGTACGATCCCCAGACCCGGATGCTTGCCTACAGCAACGCTGCCCATCATCCCCCCCTCCTGTGGCAAGCGGCGACCAACTCCCTAAGTAAACTAGATGGCAGTGCGGGGATGCTGATTGGTTTGGATATAGATTCAGTTTATGATGACTTTCAAGTGCAGTTGGCAGGGGGTGATACGATCATGTACTATACCGATGGCTTTACTGATGCGGCAAATTCTGATGGCGATCGCTTTGATGAAGACCAACTTAGTCAAACCTTCCAGCACCTTTGTCAGCAGTCCTACGCCCCCCAAGAAATTTTGGAGCATTTATTTAATCAAGTGCAACAATTTAGCAACGGCGGGAATGGTAAAGTTGATGACATGACTTTGTTGGTAATGCGGATCAAATAAGTTGGCTGCTAATTTAGTTGACAATTTGCCTGTCAAGACGCGCCAACTTAAATTCAACTCTCAAACTCAACCCTAGCAACTAAGACAATTGATACTATGGAATTTTTGACTCTTTTTACAGATCTATCTTCAGGACACCAATCCCTAGGCTTGATTGCCAATATCACAGCGATCGATTGGTTATTTCTTGCCCAACAAGTCCAAGATGCCAAAGTCCTCGATCAAATTCAAACTGCTTTCAATAACTTTATTCAATCAGGTCAGGCGTGGGCGATGGCTTTTGGGATTGTTTTTGGCTATATCTTCCGTGTATTCACAGGTCCTAGCTAATCAAAACTTAGTTAGCAATTAAACAGCCAAAACTTTTTGCTTCAAAACTCAGAAACAACTTTGGAATTGAGACTGCCTTAAGACCAAATTAAGGACGAAACTGTAGCACAGGCCTCTTTGCCTGGAGTTATTTTTTGTTTTAATGAACCATTTCCAATTCAATATCTAAATCTACTAATTCCCCAGCATGACTAAGCAAACTTGGAGTCAACGTTTTGAAACGGCTTTGCATCCAGCCATCACCCTGTTTAATGCCAGTATTGGCTTCGATATCGAACTGATTGAGTACGATATTACGGGGTCGATCGCCCATGCGAAGATGCTGGGAAAGACGGGAATTATTTCCATCGCCGAAGCCTCAACCCTAGTCCAAGGACTAGAACAAATTCGCCAAGAATACCGGGAAGGCAAGTTTCAACCCGGCGTAGAGGCAGAAGATGTGCATTTTGCTGTGGAAAAGCGGCTGACGGAATTAGTAGGAGATGCGGGGAAAAAGTTACACACGGCTCGATCGCGCAATGACCAAGTAGGTACAGATACCAGACTTTATCTCAAGGATCAGATTCAGCAAATTCAGGCTTTATTGCGGGGTTTTCAGCAGGTACTGCTCGACCTAGCCGCCGCCAATGTGGAGACTTTGATTCCCGGTTATACCCACTTACAACGGGCGCAACCCATTAGTTTAGCCCATCACCTGTTGGCATATTTTGAGATGTTACAGCGAGATTGGGAACGCTTGGGGGATGTGTTAAAACGGGTAGATATTTCCCCCTTGGGCTGTGGAGCCTTGGCAGGAACGACATTTCCCATCGATCGCCATTACTCAGCAGAGTTATTAGGGTTTGGGGATGTTTATCGCAATAGTTTAGATGGGGTGAGCGATCGAGATTTTGCGATCGAGTTCACAGCCGCAGCGAGCCTGATCATGGTACACCTCAGTCGATTGGCGGAGGAAGTGACCCTCTGGTCTGCTCAGGAATTTAGCTTTGTCACCCTCAAGGATAGCTGTGCCACTGGTTCTAGCATCATGCCCCAGAAGAAAAATCCCGATGTCCCAGAGCTAGTCCGGGGCAAAACCGGGCGAGTCTTTGGGCATCTTCAGGGTTTGTTGGTGTTGATGAAAGGTTTACCCCTTGCCTACAACAAAGACCTCCAGGAAGACAAGGAAGCTCTCTTTGATACGGTGAAAACCATCAAGGTGTGTGTGGAAGCCATGACCATCCTCTTGGCTGAGGGATTGGAATTTCAGCCCGAAAGATTGCACGAGGCAGTAAATGAAGATTTTTCCAACGCCACCGATGTCGCCGATTACCTTGCTGCCAAGGGTGTCCCCTTCCGGGAAGCCTACAATCTGGTGGGAAAAGTCGTGAAAACCAGCATTACGGCGGGGAAACTCCTCAAGGATCTCACCCTCCCAGAATGGCAGGAACTACATCCCGCCTTTGAGTCTGACATCTACGCAGCGATCGCACCCCAGCAGGTAGTGGCTGCCAGAAATAGTTATGGTGGTACAGGTTTTGTCCGGGTGAGAGAATCAATTACTGCGGCTCAAGAACGGATTAATCAAGTAATCTAAATTTAACTTTAATTTGGCTGCCAATCACCTCTAGGACTACTCGTAGCTAGTTGCTACTACATGGTTGCGTCCTGCTTTCTTTGCCTTGTAGAGGGCTTCATCTGCTTGGGTAATTAGCCATTCCATAGAAATATCTTGGTGAGGAACAAGACTAATTACCCCCATACTCAAACTGACCCGTTGAATATATTGAGAGTTGTAATGAATTGGGGAATTACTATGTTCAATGTTTTTAGCAAACACCTCGTGACGAATCTTCTCCGCCAATTGTCTTGCCCCAGAAATTCCTGTATTTGGTAAAATTATGGCAAATTCTTCCCCGCCATAACGAGCCGCCAAATCTCCCGATCGCTTCACATTTTCGGCAATTATCGCCGCTACTTGTTGCAGACATTTATCTCCGGCGACATGACCATAGGTATCGTTGTATAACTTGAAAAATCCACATCACAGAAAATCAGGGCAATGTTTTTCTGCTCCCGGCTCATTCTTCTCCATTCAGTTTCTAGATGCTGATCAAAATGGCGACGGTTCGCCAAGTTAGTCAAACTATCCATCAAAACCATCTGCCGGAGATCCTGATTCAAAGACTTGATATACTCATTTCGTTGCGTCATTGATAAGATCAATAAGCTATTTTCATTGGCATTTTGGAGTAAATTTTGTCTGGTCATCATTTGTTCTGTAACATTCTCCAGAATCAAAACTATCCGCTCTTGGTTTTCCTGACCCAAGCCCAGAAAAATATACATATCATGGTAATAAATATTATCTGGAGTTTCTCTAGTTATCCCCTGAAGATAAAAACTCATGAGATGTTTATCTAAAATATTTTTAATTACGGTTTCTAATCCAACTAATTCGGGGAAACTATGGCGGACATCTCCACCGATAAGAACTTCTTGATTTTCGGCAAATCGATATACTTGAGGTGAAACTTTCTCGATGATTAACTGTTGATCTAGAATCACATATTCGATCGGGTGTAAAGAAATGATTCCAGATAAAATTGTGTCAATATCTTCCTTAAAAGCCTGCACAATTGCATCAGAAATTAAATAAGGATTCATAATATAGCGATCCTAAATCATTTGCTAAATTAAATTGCTGCTGGTAGGTTGTTCCACCCGCCGGCGGCGGGTGAAATCATTTAGGACTGCTATAGCATTACCATCGCTACCCTAAAAACCAATTACATACTTGCGCCATTCTTCGTGGCGACCGCCTTTTACTTGTTTGGCAACCTCAAAATGGAGACTACTGTAGGGACGGCGGGGCTGACTGCGGAGCATCATGTTGGCTTCCTTGGGGGTGCGGCTGCCCTTGCGGACATTACACCGGACACAGGCTGTGGTCATATTTTCCCAAGAATCTCCGCCACCCCTCGATCGAGGAATAATGTGATCTAGAGTTAAATCATCTCCAGTGTAACCACAGTACTGACAGGAATGGTTATCTCGGTTCAAAATATTGCGGCGAGTGAGGGGAATTTCTTTGTAGGGGACTTGGACGTAGTGACGGAGGCGGATCACCGTAGGCAAGGGAATCCCAGCATAAACAGATTTGCCATTATGCTCCACCTGTTCTGCTTTATTTTTAATCAGGAGGACGATCGCTCGCCGCCAAGTGGTAATATTCAGGGGCTCGTAGGAGGCATTCAGAACCAGAACCTTACTCATAGCTGACCCGCATTGGTATTTCAGAGATATTAACACACCTTTTCTCATTTTTCCCTAGGAGGAGGGCAGAGCTTTCTCTGGGGGCGGATCAAAATTTACATACTTGTGAATCATCTTTAAGATTTCTTCCTGAGTAAAAGGCTTACCCAAGAAGTCCTTAGCCCCGACTAGCTTAGCTCGAGTGCGATTAATCACCCCATCTTGAGAAGTCATAATAATAATCGGCACATCTCGAAAGGCTTCACTATTGCGGAGAAATTGACAGAGATTGTAGCCATTGGTATCAGGCATCACTAGGTCAATAAAAATCAGATCGGGCTTGTTTTCGCTGAGGGTGACGATGCCGAGGAGAGGATTTTGAATATAGACAAGGCGATAGCCCGAAGATTGGAGATATTCTTCAAGGATTTTACCCACGGTGGGGCTGTCATCGATACAGGCAATCAGGGGCTGATAGTTAGCAGAGATTTTTTTGGCGGCGGGAGTCAGGGGATCATAGTTACGGATATCAACTATGGGCAGATCCAGAACCGACTCTAGCTTGATTTCTTCCTGTTGAACAAGGTAGTGGAGGAGGCGACTAACTACGGTCAGAGGCTGTTTAGTAATAATTACCAAATCCCAGATGGTATTTTGACCATCCATAAAGGCAGTGAGGTTGAGGGAACTCTCCGAAGCAAACCTCTGCTGGAGATGGGCGGATTTCACGAGGGGAGCCATTTCTGGAAAAACGTAACTTAACCCCATTTGTTGGAGTTGATGATAGAGACCATAGACATTTTTGAGGGATTGGCGAATTTCTTCTGAGGATAACCCGATCTGGAGGGAAGGATCGAGGAGATCATTTTCAATTTCTTTCCAAGTAATTTCTAGTTTTGAGGAGTTGACCAGAGGAAATAGGCATTCATCGAGGGCTTCTCTGACGATCGCTCGACCTTGGCTGGGGGTAATTTGCTCTTGGCTCAGGGCATAACAGAGGGCTTGGTATTCCCAGCATAGTCCCGGCGGGGTTGACCTCGATCGAGCTAGCATTGCCACAATGATTTTTCAGGCATCTTAACCAACGCCTGATTCGATGGGTCTCCCTGACGGCGTAGAGCAGAAACCCATCGGCAAAATAAAACTTCCATTGCTGGACATCATTAGCGAGAGTTAATTCACCAGTCAGTCTCCGGCGGCACAAACCGCCCAGATATCGTGCTACCCTTGCTAATTCTGAAGCTTGAGATTTCACTCTTTCCAAAAAGTAGACATTACCTTGATAGTACCTGCCAACTTCATAGTTGGCACAAAGATTGTTTTAATATAGATACTGGTAGCCCTGAAAAATTACTTCTTCACCAAATAAATGCTGGAATTACAAGACCTCAAACGCCAAGTAGATACGCTATCACAACGCCTGGGAAAAGCCCAGGACTATCTTTGACCTCCCTTCCTTAAAAGCTAAGGTGGGTGATTTGGAGCAGTTAGCTGCTCAGCCAGAGTTTTGGGAAGACCAAGCCAAGGCTCAACAATCTCTACAGGAGTTGAATGATCTAAAGTCTAGCATCGATCAGGATCGACAGTGGCAATCTCACTTGGCGGATGCTTTGGCCGTGGTAGAACTATTGGAAAATGAGCCGGATGAGGGACTATTGGTAGAGGCAGCAGCGAACCTCCAGCAGTTGACCCAAGACCTCGATCGCTGGGAACTGCAACAACTCCTCTCCGGCATCTATGACAGCAAGGGAGCCATCCTCACCATCAATGCCGGGGCGGGGGGGACTGATGCCCAAGACTGGGCAGAAATTCTCCTCCGCATGTATCGGCGCTGGGCAGAAAAAGAAGGCTACCAAGTCCAACTTACGGAGATTTCTGAGGGAGATGAGGCGGGGATCAAGTCAGCGACCCTAGAAATTAAAGGACGCTACGCCTACGGCTATCTCAAGGGAGAAAAGGGAACCCATCGCCTAGTGCGGATTTCGCCGTTCAATGCCAACGATAAGCGCCAGACTAGTTTCGCTGGGGTAGAAATCATGCCGGAACTTGACTACTCTGTTAATCTGGAAATCCCTGATCAAGATTTGGAAATTACGACCTCTAGGGCGGGGGGCAAAGGTGGTCAAAACGTCAACAAAGTAGAAACGGCAGTACGAATTGTCCACCTCCCCACGGGGCTAGCAGTGCGGTGTACGGAGGAGCGTAGCCAACTCCAAAATAAAGAAAAAGCTCTGGCAATTCTCAAGGCAAAGTTATTAATTATTGCTCAGGAACAAAAAATTAAGGAGATTGCCGAAATTCGGGGAGATATTGTGGAGGCGGCGTGGGGCAACCAAATTCGCAACTATGTCCTCCATCCCTACCAGATCGTCAAAGACCTCCGGACAGGGGTGGAAACTACCGCCGTGACGGATGTGTTGGATGGCGAACTGGCAGAATTTATTGAGGCGTATCTCCGCCAGACTACCCAGCTAACTTAACGTGAATTCGGTTTAAGGAAAAGCCCGAAACCTAAGCCTAGAGTAGTTCCCTGAGCGAAGTCGAAGGGATAATTTCCGCTACAAATGCAAATACTTGATCGAAGATTTGTGGTGGGGTTTTGACTTCGACTACGCTCAGCCAGCAATAATGGTTATAGTTTTCGTAAAATGGGATCAGAAGTATTTCTTATCCCGAACTCACGTTAACTTAGGTTTAGAAACTTGCCGATCTTGGATACTGCGAGGTCTAGGGTAGCGGGGTCTTGGACGAGGGCAAAGCGGACATAGCCTTCGCCACACTTGCCAAAACCAGCACCGGGGGCGGCGGCTACTCCTGTGGCGGCGACTAGTTGGGTACAAAACTCGATCGAGCTTCCTGCCCAAGACTCTGGTAATTTTGCCCAAATATACATAGTTGCTTCTGGCTGGGGAACTTGCCAGTGAATTTTTTGCAAAGCAGCCATAAAAGCATCCCGGCGACATTGGAAGGTGGCGACAGCCTGAGTGACACTGCTTTGATCTCCCAAAAGCGCAACCACTCCGCCCCGGAGAATCCCTAGGTATTGGTTAAAATCCACCACCGCCTTTACCTGCCGCAGCGCCGTAATCAGTCGAGGATTACCAATGGCATACCCCAGCCGGAATCCCCCCATGTTGTAGGATTTGGAAAAGGTGAAAAACTCAATGGAAAGTTCTTTCTGGCGATCGGCTTGGAATACCGAAGGAGCCTGCCCTTGAAATATTAAATCTACGTAGGGGAAATCGTGGACGAGGACGATGCCATGGTGGCGACAGAAATCTACAGCCTCTTGGAAAAATTCAAGGGGAGCGATCGCCGTCGTCGGGTTGTGGGGATAGCTCAACACCATCATTTTTGCCTGCGCCAAGACTGGAGCCGGAATATCGGCAAATATAGGTAAATAATTATGCGCCGCTACTAGGGGCATGGGATAAACTTGTCCCCCGGCTAGATACACGCCCCCTGCGTGGGAAGGGTAGCCGGGATCTTGCAAGAGGGCAAAATCCCCCGGATTCAATACCGCTAGGGGCAGGTGGGCTGTCCCCTCTTGGGAACCGATCAGGGGTAAAACCTCCGTCTCTGGATCCACCGCCAAGCCAAACTTCTGCTCGTACCATTGGGCCGCCGCTTGCCGAAATTCCCGTGTGCCGTGAAAAAGCAGATAGCCGTGGGTTTCCGGATCTTGGAGAGCTTGGGCGATCGCCCCGGTGATGTGGGGGGGAGTGGGCAGATCAGAGGAACCCAAGGAGAGATCAATAATTGTCTGCCCTACTGCTTGGGCTTTGGCTCGATCCATATCAGCAAAGACATTGGCTTGCAAGGGCTGGAGACGTTGGGCTATCTGCATTTCAGGAATTTAATCAAGCTATTTTTAAGGTCAAGCTATTTAATCAAGCTATTTTAAGGCTAATTTTTGAGGCTAATCAAGCTAGAGATAACTATCAAGGGCAGCAATCAGGGCTTGTTTGCCGATCGCTCCTTCATGGGTATACTCCAACTTACCGGACTTGAACAGGCGCAGGGCGGGTACACCTTCTACTTTGTAGGCTGATACAGTGAGAGGATTGGGATCGATCGCCATTTTTACCACCTTGAGGCGATCGGCATATTCCGTAGTGAGGAAGTCCACCGTGGGCGACACCAAGCGGCAGGGACCACACCAGTCAGCCCAAAAATATACCAACACTGGTTGGCTGGATTGTAAT
The DNA here is from genome assembly GCA_012031635.1 of Coleofasciculaceae cyanobacterium SM2_1_6. Classification (GTDB taxonomy): domain Bacteria; phylum Cyanobacteriota; class Cyanobacteriia; order Cyanobacteriales; family JAAUUE01; genus JAAUUE01. Next base: position 19,756 of record JAAUUE010000019.1, read on the forward strand.
ACTTCCTGTTCAAAATCTGGATCTGTGATCACTGAAGGCTTAAGCATGGGAGATTTATATAAATTAAGAATAGAGGGGAAATAATTTAGCGATCGAATTTGACAGATAGACTTTGACAATAGTCTAATTATCTTAATTCGTCATTCTCAGTAGCAACTGGAGTAATAACTAGGTTAGTGGCGAAATTAATAATCTTAGTAGTTTGGATAGTACCTAAGGCTGTCATAAAATCTACTGACGATTAATCTGCGCTTAACTCGTGACTAACCTGTGATTGGTACGAATTTTATTATCCATGATTTTTGGAATATTTATGGATCAATTAAGCCAAATAACTCAGATCACGGGGTGCTGGCTACTTGAGATCACAAAAATCAATGGGATTGCCACACATCCTCCCGCTAATTCGGGGCATAAACTATTAACTATCTACACAATATTTTATTCGTAAATAATCCACCATCATCCATCAACACTAACTAACTTCTAATAATCATGAACCTGTTTGATCCCATCTCTGGTACTCCAGTAATTTTGACAGTAGATGATGACACAACCACTAGACAGATGATTCGGCGCAATTTACGCACCGAGGGTTACAAGATTATTGAGGCCAGTACTGGAGATCAGTGCTTGGAGCTTTACCCACAGGTGAAACCAGATATTATCCTTCTAGATGCGATTATGCCCAAGATGGATGGATTTGAATGCTGTAGGCAGCTCCGGGTTTTGATTGAAAATCCCTTTGTGAGTCCGGTGTTGATGATCACGGGTTTAGATGATGAAACTTCGGTCGATCGAGCCTTTAGTGCCGGAGCCGCAGATTTTGTCACCAAACCTATTCACTGGCCAGTGCTTTTGCAACGGGTCAAGCGCCTAATTCAGCAATGTCGTCTCTACCAAGAATTGGAAGCGGCGAACCAAGAACTAGCCCGCCTCGCCCGGGAAGATAGTTTGACCGGCACAGCCAACCGTCGCTATATGAATGAATATCTAGAAAAGGAATGGGAGCGATCGACTAATAATCAGCAATCCCTAGGAGCGATCCTCTGTGACATTGATTTTTTTAAGAGCTACAACGATGTCTATGGTCATTTGGCGGGGGATTTTTGTCTCCAGCAGGTGTCCGAGGCAATGCAGGGGTGTCTCCAAGCCCATAAACATCTGTTAGCGCGCTACGGTGGGGAAGAGTTTGTGATCCTCCTGCCGGAAATTAATGCTGTAGATATTGTTAAAGTGGCAGAAGCAGTGCGATCGACGGTGAATGACCTAGAGATTCCCCACAAACTCTCGGCAATTTCCCATCACATTACCCTGAGCTTTGGAGCCGCAGTCATGATTGCCCAAGCAGACAAGTCTCCCCTAGCTCTCCTCGCCGCCGCCGATCAAGCCCTCTACCAAGCCAAATCCGCCGGCAGAAACCAAGTTGTGTTTGCAAATACTTAATTGTCCTATAGTATATTAGAACTAGTTCCACTCATTTTATAACGATTTTTATTGAGATAGTGCTGCTATGGTACACAGCCCAGACCTAGATTTACTTTCTTTACCTAGGGGCGATCAATTGCCTAGTTCTGATGATACTCCAGGGGATAACGAAGACCAGAATTTTTTACCCAACTTGTTGCGGTTTGCGCTGTTGTCGATCTGGGGCGATCGCTCCCCAAACAGCCCAAATCTAGATTTAGCCCCAGATTTAGCCCCAGATTTAGCCCCAGATTTAGCCCTAGATTTAGCCCCAGACTTTGCCGAAGTGGGTTGGCGCTATGCAGAACTTGAACAGGCAGATGGCTCGATCGCTTAGAGATATTCTCACCCGTCGCTACACCCAAGCAGAAACTGTAGCTGTTTATATAGCAAAAACCGAGATGGTGAAGAAAGTTTAAGTTGCGAAACCCCCGCAGTGCGGGGGTTTCGCAACTCTTATTTTGTCCTAGCTATGTCTTTCTTTGCTATAGTAATTTGATTATTGTGTGGGGTAATCCAGCCCTGAAGGATAACTGCCCTGATGTCATGGTGGTTTTTGCAGTGAAGGAGAAGGGAAGAATACGGAGCAAGTTTTTTGTGGAGCAGGAAGGAGTGCGACTCGGATTAATTATCGAAGTGGTTTCACCCCATTATCGGCAGGAAGACCGGGAGATTAAGGTAATCCAGTATGCACAGGCAGGAGTTCCCGAATACCTGATTATCTAGGGAGATTAGGATTCTGGGGGAAAGTGCTTGTTGAGGAGGGCAGAAACTTGGATGGGCTTAACGTTGGCGTAACTAGTTTTGTCTGGAAGGAACAGGAGGTTAACCCCTTGTTTGCACTTTTTCAGGCAACCTGTAGTTTTAATTTTTACTTGAGATGCCAAGCCTCGATCGATCACTGCTTCTTCCAGACTCGCAATCACCGCCCCCACACCCCGCTTTTGACAGCTAGATTTGCCGCACACCAGAATACAGGCTGGAGGCTTGGAGCCTAGGGGAGATTTGGCAACATTGGCAACTGATCTTGAAGGGGATTGGGGTGACGAAACCTGTGGAGAGCTGGATAATATTGGGAAATTTGGTGATGCAGCTATGGGCAGGGCTGTGGATAAAGCTAGGGAGGCTCCTGTTTGTTCGGGGGCTGGTCGATCGAGCCAATCAAAATCCTCTGCTTTGTACTCTCCGTTTTTCTTAATCTCTCCGGCAAACCGCATCCAAGTCCCCGGCAAGGGCTGGGGCTGCCAAAGAAAATGACGACGCAAATCTTTGCTGAGCTTGATCATCACTTCGCCTTGAGTAGTTGCAAGTAAAATGCATTTAGGCTGGAATTGGTGTAGCCAGTGAATTACCGTGCCTTCTAGAGTAAATGTATTTAATCTTTTATCCACTTTGATTTTGGGTGTTGAGTATTAGGTGAATAGTGGCTGGAAATAACGGCACAAAATGGCTAAACACTTATTGAGAGATTAAGAAAAGTAGTTGAGTAAATATTTTCGTTATTTCCGTTAAGGGGGTTTGTTTTTTTATCCTAGCTTAATTAATGACTTAGTTGATAATTAATGGCAATACCAAGTTAAAAACTTTTAACAACTGGGGCTGTAATTGACTGGCTATGAGCAGATTTGGTTCGTTTATGTCAGGAAAAATACATAATTGCTTGGTTCCCTATATACACAAGAGATAAATTTAGATACAACAGAATTGTAATGAAAGTTAATCTAGACTATGAACCGTCAAATTCAATTTAGCGATCGCTCCACAGATATTGACTACAGCCAATTGCAGCACTTGTTTCGGATCACAGCTTTTTGGGCGCAGAGTCGCTCGATCGAAGACCTCCAGATCGCAGTTGCCAATAGCGAACCCGTGATTAGCCTCTGGGATGCTCAAACCCTAATTGGTTTTGCCAGAGCTACCTCCGATGGTATCTATCGAGCCACCATCTGGGATGTAATCATCCATCCAGACTACCAAGGGCAAGGACTGGGCAGCAAACTTGTGGAAACAGTCCTCAGCCATCCCAAAATGCAACGAGTGGAGCGGATTTATCTCACCACTACCCATCAACAAACCTTCTACGAAAAGATTGGTTTCCAGAGCAACCCCACCACAACGATGGTGTTGTACCACCAACCCCTATCTGCCCCTACCTTCGCTACTCCAGTTTTGCAAGCCCAAATTTGTGAATAAGCCAAGTGCATCAGCCAAATCTCCCAAAAGTTTAAGGGGTTGTTGCTTCCGTGGGAGTGGGGCAAAGATCGAGATTTCTGATGGTGGTAGAAGTTTGACAAAACCGGGGATTGAGACGGATGGCAATTTGGTAATTGGCGATCGCCTCCTCTCGATTTCCCTGTTGGAGAAATAAATTTCCTAGATTGCTGTAGGCAAGGGCATAGTTCGGGTCAAGACGGATAGCATTTTGATAACTAGCGATCGCCGCCGGAAAATTTCGCTGTCGATAGAGGACATTGGCAATACCCACCTGAGCCGGAGCATAGTCTGGTTTGAGGCGAGCTGTAGCTTGATAGTTTTCTAGGGATTCAGCGAGATTATTTTGTTGGTAAAGTACATTGGCAAGGTTGTAGTAAGCCAAATAGTTTAGATTATCAATCCGAACGGCGGCTTGGTAGCTGGTGAGGGCTTCAGGGAAATTACCTTGCTGCGAGAGGGCATTCCCCAGAGCAATATAGGATTCCGCATAGTTTGGCTCAATCCGAATTGCTTCCCGGTAACTGGCGATCGCTCCCCGGAGATCCCCCTTTTGTCTGAGCGCAAGCCCCAAATTAAAGTGGGCGGTACTGCTATTGGCCTCTATTCGGAGAGCCTCCTGATAGCTGAGAATTGCTTCCTCGATCCGTCCTTGGTCTCGCAGAGCATTCCCCAAATTATTATGGGCAGGAGCGTTGTTAGAATTAATGACAATCGCTTGGCGAAACAGGCTCTCGGCTTGGCGATGTTCCCCCGCAGCTTGAGCAGCACTACCCCGCTCAAAAAATTCTCTAGCAATTAATTCTCTGGTTTCAGCATCATCAGGGGCAGATTCACCAGTGGTTGAGGTCTCCGTAGTTGATGTCCCAAATGTCCCAATACCAGAGGGACTAGGTGTAGTTTGATTAGGTGTAGATTCCCTAACTTCTGATTGTTTAAGCTCTGGTTGTGTCAGTTCTAAGCCCTTGACATTGATGGCGATCGCCCCCCAAGGTGTGACGGCAAGGGTAATTCCTGCCAAAGCAGATATTAGAGAAATGGGGAAGAGAGCCGGGGGAAATAAAGTTAACAAAGAGTACTTTTTCATAAAATTCACTAACACCACAAGTTAAGTTTGTTGAGATTTTTGAATAGATTTTGAATAGATTAAGTTTGTTGA
>JAAUUE010000339.1 GCA_012031635.1 Coleofasciculaceae cyanobacterium SM2_1_6
CCCTTGACCCCGATCAAGAACATCTCCCAGAACAGCAACAAGATCAGCAAATTCTCTCCCTGCCGACCTTGCCAGATTATGAAATGCGGTTATTGACAGCGATGGCTTTTTCTTGGGCAGGAAAGTGAATCAACAGGCTGCCGCCGTAGTTGCAATGTATCTCCGGCAATCCCACGATCGCCTCCTCACCCAAACTGAATACTATGCCCATCGCCTCGGCATGTCTAAATGGGATTTACTAGAACTCATCTCTACCAACCCAGAACGAGCTAGAGCGTTGTTAGATCAAGCTGGCAAAGTCCACGATCTTGACCCAGATATTTTCACCTGAAGATTACCTTTGGTTTAATTGAAATCACAAAATTATTTCTTCTATTGCTTTCCTGACTAGAGATTAGACCTCCTGCATGAATAGTAAATTATGGATATCAAACTATTAGAAACCCGTACTAAAAATGGATTCATACAAGAAGTCTATTGATGAATAAGCCCCATTTCTGGCTTTCGTGCGTGAAAATAGAAACATAGATAGACAGAATCTTCACCTCCCTAGAATTTGGAACTCAACTAGGGTGGAGATGGGTTGGAAAATCTTGAAAATTATGTTGTGAAATCTAGTTGGGCAAAGGTTGAATCTATGGGTAAGACATTGATGATAGCGGGGACAAATTTGGGAGTGGGCAAGAGTTTATTGGCTCGATCGCTTATGGCCTACGCCCATGCTCACTATCCCCAAAAACAGGCGGCAACCCTGAAACTCATCGAAACTGGAACCCAAACCCCCAGCCCCCATGCTGTTGTTCATTTTCCTGCTGCCCTCGTCCCGCCCCTCGCCGCCGCCCAAGCCGAGCAGAAACTAGACCTCGGTAAACTTTGGCAAACCTATAGCGCAAAACAGCAACAGCAGGATTTATTGCTAGTAGAAGGTTGGGGAGGACTGGGTGATCCCATCACTGAAGAATTAACTGGGGCTGATCTAGCAAGGGATTGGCACTTGCCAACAGTTTTAGTTGTGCCTGTGGGGGCAGGGGCGATCGGGCAGGCAGTGGCGCATGTGGCGCTGGCTCGGGATCATCAAATAGAACTGGTAGGAATTGTTTTTAATTGCCTGCAAACCTATCGGGCAGCTAGACTAGAAGAACTCTGCTCGATCGACCTCATGCAGCCCCTAGTCCAAGTCCCGATCCTTGGTCTTATTCCCAATTTATTAGCCACAGAAGATAAAAGTAAATTAGCCCAAGTTGCCAGCCATCTCAATTTAGAAATTTTGTCCCCATACCTGTTTAACTAACTAAGACTATGCTTTCCACCGTGCCATCTTCCCTAAATCTTGATCTGTCCCAAGTCCGGTTACAAATTAGAGCATTACAACCCCAACTAGTGACGTGGCGGCGACAAATTCACCAAAAGCCCGAACTAGGATTTCAGGAAAACCTCACGGCAGCCTTCATTACCAAAAAGCTCAAATCTTGGGGTATTCCCTATCTAGCAGGGATTGCGGAAACAGGAATTGTTGCCACAATTACCGGGACAAAGCCGCCAATGAACAACCATGCTCCGGTGTTGGCAATCCGAGCAGATATGGATGCCCTGCCCATCCAAGAAAAAAATGAAGTGGAGTATAAATCTCAATATCCCGGATTAATGCACGCCTGTGGTCACGATGGTCATGTGGCGATCGCCCTCGGTATTGCCCATCATCTTGCCCACCACCCAGAAACCTTCGCCGGGACAGTGAAGCTTATTTTCCAACCCGCCGAAGAGGGACCGGGGGGAGCCAAACCCATGATTGCAGCAGGAGTATTAGAAAATCCAGATGTAGAGGCCATTATCGGGCTGCATCTATGGAACAATCTCCCCGTGGGAACCGTGGGCGTGCGTCCGGGGGCGTTGATGGCAGCAGTCGAAAGATTTCGTTGTGTGATCTATGGCAAGGGCGGACATGGAGCCATTCCTCAGCAGACTATTGATCCGGTGCTAATTGCAGCTCAAGTTGTGACGACTCTGCAATCGATCGTTTCTCGGAATATTAATCCACTCGATGCTGCGGTCGTCACTGTGGGTTCTCTCCATGCCGGAACTACGGATAATGTCATCCCCCACCAAGCGGAAATGCTAGGCACGGTTCGCTATTTTCATCCCCAGTATGCGGGCTATTTCCGCCAACGCATCGAGCAGATCATCCAAGGAATTTGCTCTAGTCACGGAGCAGGTTATGAGTTTGGATATGAAGAATTTTATCCCCCGGTGATTAACCACCCAGAAATTGCCGAGCTAGTCCGGAATGCTGCCCTAGAGGTAATGGACACTGAGCGGAGTCAAAGTATGGGCGCTGAGCGGAGTCAAAGTGTGGGCGCTGAGCAGAATCAAAGTGTGGTCACTGAGCGGAGTCAAAGTGTGGTCACTGAGCGGAGTCGAAGTGTAGAGACTCCTATCGGCATTGTCCCCGAATGCCAAACCATGGGCGGCGAAGATATGTCTTTCTTTTGCAAAAAGTTCCCGGCTGCTATTTCTTCCTTGGGGCTGCCAATGCTGAAAAAAAGCTAAACTTCCCCCATCATCATCCTTGTTTTGATTTTGATGAAACAGTTTTAGCCGTAGGTGTAGAAATCTTTGCCCGTTGTGTGGAGAAGTTTTGCAAATGAAGTCAAATAAATTTCATAAGAAAAGAGCTATTCAGAAGTAGCTACTAGATAGAGTATTAATTATGGTTTTATGGAGAGTCTATCGGTATTAACTAGAATCTGAAAATTTCAAAGCAATCCATAGCAAAGTCTGAGTTCCGCAACAGTCTGAACTAAGCCTTGCCCTTCGTAATCTGAAAGTAGTTCCTCAACACTTTTGGGAGGGTTTTTCAAATTCATTCGCTGTCGTTTAGCTGCTTCACAGATCACTAGAGGAGCCAAGTTAATCAAATGAGTGATGAACTTATCAGGGTGCTGTGCCTCAATCCCGTACTGCTTAAGAGTATCAACCGGAAAGTCTTTTAAGTTGTAAGTGACAATTACATCAGCCCCTGCACAAATTGCTGCCGCTAGCACATGACGATCATTCATATCTGGCAAAATCAGTGCTGGAATGAGGTCTTGATAGCCAATCACCAGACAATCACGGATATGGCTATTCATTAAATCTCTTGTGCGTTGTAGCTGATCTTTCGTGAGATCGGGTCTATTGATCAAAACATTCCGTATCCATTCGTCATGAATTTCCTCAGTCCACTTGGCACGAAACAAATCTGTTATTGCTAAGTGCATTAAGAAGTCACGTAAAGGAGCTGGGTAAAAAACACATGCGTCAAATAATGCAGTGAAATTACTCACAATCAATAGCCCATGTCTAATTCTTGTGCCTCACGAGCGAGTTCCTCTAGGGATTGAAGTCTTTGTCGATCGATATCCCGTTTATATGCAATGATATCCTCAAAACGAATTCGTCGATGGGTTCCAACTTTGCGATAGGGAATCTTGCCATTGTCAATCAGCCCGATCAGAAACGGACGGGACACATTTAGAATATCTGCTGCTTGCTGCGTTGTTAATTCAGCATGGATTGGTATTAATGTTACTGCATTACCGAGTGCCATTTGCGTCAAAATATCAGTCAAAAGTCTCAAGGCAGATGCCGGAATCAAAATAACTTCCTCTGGCTCATTGACTGCATGGATACGAAGCTCAAAGTTGGAAAATTGCTTGCCCCTGTCATGATGCCTGTCTAGCAATTTTGAAAGCTGATGGCTTGAATTCCTTGCAAGCTCTGTGTCTGCTGCCGTTGGGGCAACTGCCTCTTGAAAATCAGCAAGGCTGCTAGTCATTTTTCCCTTCCGCCATTACATAATTTTTTATAAATATCACACCATAATTAGTGTATCTTCTAATCGCAATAATCGCAATAATCGAAAACCAACCTACAGAGTAGCTACTAGCTAGATAGAGGATTAATTGGAGTGTTTATACGGCTGAGGGGTTGTTGGAGTTGGGTTTGCAGGGGTTTGGCTCGATCGAGTATCACTCCCGGAAACTGTTGATTCACTACACTACTAGCATCTCTGGGTTGCCAGAGGAGCCAACGACTAGCGGTGGGTAACTGGGCGAGACTAGCCGGGTTAGGGGTCAGCCAAATTAAGGGCAGGTCAGGTAATTTATGGACTACTTTCACCCCAAAATTCGTAGCAGCTAAGGCTTCGAGGACGGTTTGACTGCCGTGGACTAATCCTAAATCCCCCGTCCATAGTTGAGTTTCTAGTTGCCGCCGGGCAGCATAAAAATATAGGGAAGCCGCCGCCATCACCGCCTGCTCAAAATCCTCCATCGACCAAACTTGAGTATTATCCAGGGCTATCACCACCGCTTGGGAACCAGTCACCACTTCCAACTCCCGCACCTTCAGTTCTCCATAGCGAGCGCTAGTCCGCCAGTGAATTAACCTCGTGGGATCCCCTATCCGGTAGGGACGTAGAGCCTTCGTCACTCCCTCGGTGGCTGCTTGGTAGTAGCGATCGCTGCGAATTTGCCAGTCATCTTCCCTACCCATTTCATCAATGAGGGGACAGCTACTCAGGGGCAGCACCGTGGGATAGACGATCGCCTTGGCTCTGGCTAGGTGAGAGCGACTACTCCGAAATAAGCCCAAAAGACCGCCACTGATCACGTCTACCTCTTGCCACCAATAAACTCCCCGGCGGGGGGCTGGTTGATAATAAGTCCAGTGATGGGTTGCTTGGGGGGCAATAGTTTCGATGCTATGGAGTTGGGGTTTGCCTAAACTATTAGGAATCAGGTCTTGGATTTGTAAAAGGCTTTTTGGTTTCAGGGTAGGATTCTTGATTAATAGTT
>JAAUUE010000340.1 GCA_012031635.1 Coleofasciculaceae cyanobacterium SM2_1_6
CGATACTGTCATCATCAGCCTCAAATGTAGCTGGTAAAGTTTTCACTGATAAAACGGTAAAACAGACGTACCGAGTACGTATTGCTTAAAATCCCAGCCATCAACTGAGCCGCGAACATCATTGGCGATTTGCCAGATTTGGCGTTGCAGGACAGCACGTTGTTGGGTACTCGTCATTCTAAAAATTCTGTCGCCATAGATTTTTAATAACGGTCAGTGTGACCTCCGCTTTATATTTTAACAAGTACAGTTACTTTAGTCTAAGCGTTCGAGATACTCAAGGGATATCGTACTTCCTTCCCAGCCAATAACTTAGATGATTTTTTAGTTGCTTTCCCCTCCTAGCTTAGTGGGGACTACCTGAACATTACCCTAAAGGTCGTGACGGGTTTGGCAAGTCTAGGCTTTAATTGTGGGACTATAAAATTCTTCTAAGACTAGCTAATATACCAATTTAGTAACAGTAATAAGCGAATTTCTCTATTAAGAATTTTAATTTTCCCTGGCGTGGAGTGTGTTTTAGCCCGTTGGGTAACAATTAACCAGTCATTGTAACCAATGAGAATAGCTTTTCCATATCCCGATCGGGTAAAAACTCCCTTACCATGCCCCAAAGTTTCCGATCGATCCAGCTAAAGATTTCGGCAATATCAATAAATGTGGTTCTACTATCATTAAGCACCGATCGAATTATCTCCCCTACCAATGGGGCATCATCAGGATTGGTCATAGGTGGATCAGACTGTGACATTTTGCTTATAGAGTCTTCTAAGTAAAAGATCACACTTTTCCATAGCCTATTAACGGTCTCCCTGGTAAGCCCTACAATTTTGGCTACGGCGGTCTGGGTGGCTTTAGTCCCTGGTCTATCAATGACTTAGTAGCTTCGGCACACTTAACGATCGTATGTTCTGCTTTGGGTAATGCCTCTGGGGTAATATCTCCCGATCGGACTACTTTCATGCCAGGGACAACGATCGGGAAGTCAGACAGTATCACTATTCTGAGTTGCTCATTGCGTCTACATAGGGCACGAATGCGACCGATAGCTTGGAGAATATCAGTCTTAATTAGGGCATCGTAGTAGGCTTGGAACCGATCGGGGTTATTTCCTAGTGCTAGGTATTCTGCCCGGACAGCTTCGACATTGCGGCTTGGCGTACCAACTAAAACCAGGGTATTGCAATCTTTGAAGTCGTTAGAGCCTCGAGAATCCCGCCACCATGCCCCATCTTGGCTAAATTTCTTAAAGTCTATAACTTTGGTAGTAGGGTCAACCGATCGGTAATGGTTAACAACCGCTTCTACCCTGCGATCTTGGTCTGCGCCCCGTTGCATCCCTAAACGTCCTAAATCTTCTATCTTCAGAATTTCTAGGTTATTGTTGGGGGCTTGTTCTACAGCACAATGGTAAATTTCTGCCTTGCCTACCCCAAACAAAGAAGCTAACCGATCGGGGGTCATAGTTGCATCGAGGGATAAAACCTGTTTGCAAGCCTTGATAATCCTTAAAAACCGATCGTTTCTTCTAGTTAGGGTTAGCAATCCATGATTCAAGTAGGGGATAGCTCCATCCATCAGCCATAACAGCCATTGATTAGGCATTGCTTCCACTGCCCTGGTCACTGCACTCGAAGACTGTCTAGTCTCCTGTTTTAGTAGGCGATTAACTTGGGCTAGGTCACGTTTAGCTTTTCCCTTAACTTTCTCAAACTCACTATCATCGATCGAGTCTTCTGTATCAAGGGCGCTAAAGTCTGGGGTCAATACCTCCCTAACTAACTGCACCTGGTCATTGGTTAATTGGGGCATGGGTGGTAACTTATCTGCCCCCCTACCCCATCGCTCCGTTTTGTCGGTGAATAGTTCCCTAATTTGTTTGAGCCACTCGGTAAGTGCTGGAACCCCGATCGCCTAAATCCACTATCAGATTAGTAATGGCATCCCGATCGGCGGTAATTTGCTCCGTGAATGGCATCGTACCTACTTCATCGATAATCAGGCGAAATTCCGAGTAATCAAAATCCTCGGGGTCAGGCAGGCTGGCGGGATGCGCCTTAAAACGGGAATGGATCAATGCTTCTTTGCGCTCGAACCTAAACCCATACCCATCCCCTTGAGAATTCCGGCAAGCATTTAGTAAAGGACAAGTTAAGCATATTTGCTCGCCATCAATGCCCATCGATCGGGCTTGATTGTGCGCCGATACCCGTGAGCAATTAGCGGCAGTCATAATGGTATCCCCAGGTTTAGCCCTTCTGGTTTTACCCTGTCCATCGATCGTTAAGCCACCGTGCCTACTTTCTAGGTCAGCCCAGGTTTCTAAAGTGGGAACAGCGACATTGCGCCGATCGTTGGTGACATAAATAGATTTTTCATAGTCTGTTCTGCCCGCATCATGGCTCTTAAAGGTGCCCGTACCACTAGAATCATGGACAAATTTATGGGTACTAAAACTATGTTCCCAATGTTGAAGCCGATCGGATGGGGCATAGGTTTCTACATCCCCAGCCAGGGCTAAAAATTCCCCGGTCGTGATGTAGGTAATTTCTGCCCCTGTTGCCAGTTCGTCAATGTCGGGGTTATCTTTTGAGAAACCTTGACCCCACCAGGCAATTCTGACTTCATAGCCCCATGCCTGTAAATCTGCCAAAATCGATCGGTAAGCCCGGATCACCATATCGTTAGCTAGGCAGCCAGCATCGGGCGCAAAAGTAACTGTTGGTTGCCCAATGCTCCTAAAGTTTCCTTAATTAGGTCTCGACTGCCTATAAGTTGGGCTACTGAACCAAATCCAACAAACTTGGCTCCCAATTTGAAACTGGCGACTATGGCTTTTAAGTAGCCTTCAACCAGCCACACGTCATTGCCCTTGCCATAGACCCCGATCGGTAACTGCCCCTTAACATGGGGAGCCATCCCCTTTAGCTTCCACCACCGATAACGCCCGCCACTAGGACAATCCCGCAAGCGTACCTGTGCCCCAACAATTAGCCCATGGTAATCAATAACAGGAATTACATAGCCTTGCCCAACCGATCGGAATAAGCTCTCTTTAACTTGGGCATCCGTCAAACCCCGTCGCCGTAAATCAGCTAAATCTGTCTCAGACTGAGACACTTTGTTTACATTTCTTAACCATTCCCGCCACCGCCGATCGCGCTCCCGTAGCCCTACCTCTTTAGGTAGATTTTTCGGCTTGAGAATAGCCTGGGTCGGTCGGTGAAGCTCCTGATCGGCTGGGGTTGACCTGTGTTTTGTCCCACGATCGGGGACGTATTTACCCCATAAGTAGTCTTTGGTGTCGCCGATATATCGCCACTCGGATGATGCTAGATGCCCCCCTGCTCCAGACATACAGAGAATAGTTCCCCCCTGGGTGTGACCGGCATTTCGCCAGAGGTGTCTTCACAGACAGAACAAGGATTGCCCTTACTGGATGGGGCGAATTGCCGATGGGGGAAACCGCTGGAGAGGTTGGCGGTGGTGTTGGTGGAAGGAAGGTTTTTTGTGCTAGACTCATTCATATAAAAATTTTGTGTTTTTGTTTGTCCCTTTTGGGACTTGAATTTCTACCAGTTTAATATTTCCCTCCCAATCGATCAAGCAGGATTAGTACTATTCAAAACGAGGTGCCCTGCCAGGTCGATCCATTCCCCCCGATGAAGGTTAGGGATTGTGTAATAATGTCGCCATGACTACCCTAACGCCCCAAAAGACTTACAGCCTCCAGGACTACCAAAGGCTAGAAGAAAACTCTATGGAACGCCACGAATACCATGATGGAGAGATTATCCCTATGACTGGCGGTACCGTAGACCATGCCTGCATTATCAGTAATTTAATTTTTCTATTTCGCCTTGCTCTACAGGGCACAGAATTTGAAGTTTTTGGTGGGGATTTGCGGATTTGGGTTCCCAAATATAACAGAGGGCTATATCCAGACTTAAGCATATTTCAGGGGAAACCCCTATTAAACAACGATCGGCGGGATGAAGTACTTAATCCATGCTTGTTAGTTGAGGTACTATCCTCCTCCACAGAAGCCTACGATCGGGGACAGAAGTTCCGCTTTTACCGTGCCATACCTAGCTTGCAAATTTATTTGTTATTTAGCCAAAACGAACCATTGGTAGAATATTATCACCGCAGGGAGAACGACCAGTGGGTGCTTTCTAGCAAACAAGGGCTAGATGGAGCCTTCCCTTTACCCCTTACCAATCGGGAGATAAAGCTATCTGAAGTTTATAAAGGCATCCCTATCATCACTGAACTAGAGTAAGCAAAGTATCTCGGAAAGTTTCTTTCATTATTGTTAGCACTTTAGGAAAATCATCAGGGGGAAAATCGATCGACATTATTCGGGAAAAGCTATAGGTGGGGCAAGGCGAACTAAGGAGCTTAACAAATTGAAACTGTTGTCCATTGGTTAATAATCCATAAATTGGCTCTCTACCCTTTAGACCAGCCAACATATAACTTAACAACTGGGGCAATCCTATCCTGGGGTTAAAGGAACTAGACTTAGACTCAATCAGGAGTATCCACAATTTATTCTTTACAACCAGAATATCCAGCTTCCCTTTAATTTTGCTATTGCCCTCTATTCCCACAATTTCGATCGGTTCTTCCGCCGTAATCATAAAAGGATGGCGATAAAATCCAGCCAAATCCAGTAAAGGAGCAATAACTACCAGCTTAACGGTTTGCTCTGATATTGCCCTGTGCTCCATAAGATTAGTAAAATTTTTAGTCACCCGCCTCAAATTCTCTTGCTCATCGGCAGTTGATCATAGAGGAGATGTCCCACTCCGGGAAGAAACT
>JAAUUE010000020.1 GCA_012031635.1 Coleofasciculaceae cyanobacterium SM2_1_6
TGGCTGATGAAGTAGCTGCCCAGAACCTTAACGCTGATGAAGTTGCCGATGAAGTTGCCGATGAAGTTGCTGATGAAGGAACTCCAGAAAAGAAACCTGAGCAGAAAAAATCTGGATCTAAAAAATCCGGCGGCAAGAAAAAGGGCTAATTTTGCCCAGTAAGGTAGTTAACACATAGTTAGCAAATTGGAAATTGTCGATCGCAGGAATCAAGGTTAATATCCCAGAAATTCCTGCGGGGACAGTTTTTTTATTTACACACTGAGGGGAGCTAGAGGTCGATCGATCGCCGCTTCCACAAAGTTGGGGATAAATTTATGGGGAGCCATGTATTTTTGATAAACTTCCCGGTTTTCCTGCTGCATTTCCATCAAGGCTCGATCGCTAAAGCTCTCAAAATGCTGAATCACAAAATCTCCGATCCGATCGAGCGCATCTACCGGGACTTTGACCATCTGGACTCTTTCCTCCCAAGGGAACACACAGTCAGTATCTAGCACCAGAGGAATTCGCCCCGCCATCAGGGTCATATAAAAACGGCTGGTGTAATTGCCATTCGCCCGGACACAGAGATTGTAAAGACAATTTCCCATGTTGGTGACAAACTTCTGCTCTAACAATTGCCGATTAGAGTTAGCCAGATTGTAATAGTCCCGGAGTTGGTTAGTAACATCAAAACTATCTTTAACTCTGGAATCTTTTGCCAAAATATCTAAACATCTAGCCCGTAAACTGTGGCTCAGACCTTTTTTGATGCGGATATCAAGGGGTTGGGCAAATTTTCCCTGAGATAGCAGCTTTTTTGAGAAGCCCAAAGGTAAGGCTCGACCGATTTTGAACCATTTCCCCTCAGAAGAGGTAGTTCCACAAAAGCCGACTACGGGTTGTTGGGGAGGATGTATGGGGAGGGAGGATAAAGCTTGATAGGTATAGTGGGGGAACCAGTAGGGGCGCTCGGTTTCGTAGGGCTGCTGGAGAGTGCGGTATAAGCCAAACCGTAAAACTTGGGCAGAAGGTAAATCTAGGGGGGCATCAGAATCTGAAGTGGCATCAACAACTATGGGTTTATTATAGGCTTTGGCTGTTTGGACTGCGGCAAAACAAAGATCATTGCGCTGGAGACTTTCGGGATGGAAGGCTTTGTGGGGAAAAATGGCAACATCACAGTCTTGGATTTTCTTCACTTCTTGCCAAGGGGAGCGATCGATAAATTGCTGGAAAAAAGGATCTCGACCCTCAGCCCGGAAGGGATATAGTAATTCCACCGAAGTATTGCGGTCTGCATTAAAAGTATAAACCTTCATCTAGAGTTTCCTCCGTAATAACACTTAGACTCTCCCATGCTAGCTCACCTCTTCTGGGAACTATGCTAAAATTTGTGTTAAAGTTTGTGAAGTAATTATTAAAAACTATTGGGTTAATTCTGAGGATTGCTCTGGATGCGAGTTGTAATTATTGGCGCAGGTTTAGCGGGTTTGGCAACGGCAGTAGATTTAGTCGATGCTGGCTGTGAAGTAGAAATTTTTGAGTCTCGTCCCTTTGTGGGCGGGAAAGTAGGCAGTTGGGTTGACCCAGAAGGAAATCATGTGGAAATGGGTCTCCATGTATTTTTTGGTTGCTACTACCAATTATTTGATTTGATGCAAAAAGTGGGAGCCTTTGAGAACTTACTCCTCAAACAACATACCCACACTTTCATTAATACCGGAGGACGGGTCGGCGAACTAGATTTTCGCTTTTTTACAGGTGCGCCCTTTAATGGGTTGAAGGCTTTTTTCACCACCTCTCAGCTATCTTTGCAGGATAAAATTCAAAATTCCCTCGCTCTAGGGACTAGCCCGATCGTCCGGGGTTTGGTGGATTTTGAGGGAGCCATGCGGAATATCCGGGATTTAGACGGGATTAGCTTTGCTGATTGGTTTCGCCGTCACGGGGGCAATGATGGCAGTCTCAAGAAAATGTGGAACCCGATCGCCTACGCCTTGGGCTTTATTGATACCGAGAATATTTCGGCTCGGTGTATGCTGACGATTTTTCAGTTTTTTGCCGTGCGATCGGAGGCTTCGGTGCTACGCATGTTGGCGGGTTCGCCAGCAGAATATCTCCATAAGCCGATCGTGGATTACCTCACCGCTAGGGGCGTAAAAATTCATCTCCGCCGTCAAGTCCGGGAAATTTTCTACACGGAGTTGCCTGAACCAAATTCCCCCGCAAGCTCAGCAGCAATCCCCAAGGAAACTCAAATTACGGGAATCTCGGTCGCTTCAGCGTTGCGGAGCAATATCGCCCAAGGAGACCAAGTGGAAACTATTACTGCTGATGTCTACGTCTGTGCGGCGGATGTCCCCGGCATCAAAAGATTATTACCTCCAGCGTGGCGGCAATGGAGCGAGTTTGATAATATTTACAAGCTGGATACCGTCCCTGTAGCGACGGTGCAACTCCGGTTCGATGGCTGGGTGACAGAACTCCAAAATCCCGCAGCAATGAAAGAATTAAAGGCAAAAGCGGGTTTAGATAATCTTCTCTACACCGCCGATGCGGATTTCTCTTGCTTTGCCGACCTAGCTTTAACCAGTCCCGAAGATTACTATAGAGAAGGAGAAGGCTCCTTGATGCAGTTGGTGCTGACACCGGGGGATCCTTTTATTAAAGAAAGTAATGAAGCGATCGCCCACCACGTCCTCAACCAAGTCCAAGCATTATTTCCCTCTGCCAAGGACTTAAACATGACCTGGTATAGCGTCGTCAAACTTGCTCAATCCCTTTACCGAGAAGCGCCGGGTATGGATGTCTACCGTCCCGACCAAAAAACCCCCATTGAGAACTTCTTCCTCTGTGGCAGCTACACTCAACAGGATTACATTGACAGCATGGAAGGCGCCACTATTTCTGGCAGAAGGGCTGCGAAGGTGATCTTGGCTACCAAATCTTAATAGGATTCCCCCTAGTACTAAAACTGTAGGGCAACGCCCACCTTGAAAACCCATTCAACTTAATTTGACACAAGCTCATGGCAGACTGGTTAGAACATAGTGTACAGGTAGAAGTAGACGCACCGATCGACCTGGTCTGGAGCCTGTGGGCTGACCTTGAGCAAATGCCCCGGTGGATGAAATGGATTGAATCAGTCACGGTGGAACCGGAGGATCCGTCCATGTCTCACTGGACATTGAATGCCGGCGGCTGGGAATTTAAGTGGTCTGCCAAGATCGTCAAGACGATCCCCCATCAAATCATTCAATGGGAATCCACCACGGGTTTAGCAAATCGGGGGGCGGTGCGGTTTTACGATCGCAAGGAAGGCAGCATCGTCAAGCTCAGTATTGCCTACGATATTCCGGGGATCTTAGGGCAGCTCATGGATAATTTATTCCTCGGCAAGGCGGTGGAAGATACCCTCAATGAGAGCCTCGTTAAGTTTCAAGATTACGTCACCCACCTAAACCATAGCAATCCTAAATGAGTTGAGAACTAAGGTGAGTATTGTTCTATGTTAAGAAGGATAGTGTTTAAAATATACCTTTGAAAAGAATTTTCTACCATAGCAAAGTCAGAGTTGCTTAGGACAGGCAAGGGACTGCATCGCTCTCTTTGGCAGTACCAAGGTTCTGGCAGATGATGAATTAATCTCCCACCTTTTTAAGAGGGGTTGGGGGGGATCAACCCATGTATTACTTCCTTCAGACTTTCAAAATCTTCCAAAATCTGATGATTGGTAAATCTTACTACTTTTAATCCATAACTTTCTAATCTTTGGGTTGTGGCTCGATCGTACTCTTGTCTCTCAGAAGATTACTTTAATTTTAGCCGAAGCTAACATTACCTCGATCGTGGGCATGATTCGCAGTGGAGCGGGGCTTGTCTTTCCCTACGGACTGGCGATCGCCCACATGTATTTCGAGAGATAATCGTCAATGATGCTGGGAATTTTCTTCTTGACCTTCAACATTTCAACAGAAGTATCTGGTGATACATACTTGCGAAAAACTCGTAGTAACTGGGTTCGAGATGGATTGGGCTTTTCTACAATAATAAAACTCCGAATCGATGAAAGTAATGTACTGAGAGGCTCTGCTTTTATGTTGCTGAATGAGGTCAAGGGGCAACTCCTGTGTAGCTTGCACTTCTAGTTTGATGTGTTGACTGGTAAGACTTAAGCGTTGCTAACAAGGAGAGTGAATTTGCTTATGGAAAAAAGTAGCGATCGCAAGACTGCTAAACTTTTGCCCCTACAGGTTTCATCTCTCCCTCCAGCAACACCAAATCTAGATGTGAATCCCGCACTCGGTTTTCCCGGTGCCTCGCCAGCGCCCTGCCCGTTCATCTTCCCCTTCTTTGACGGGGGTAGTGATGGGTTCATCGCCAATGCTGGGGTAGCCTTGATCGTGGAGAGGATTGTAAACTACCTTGTGTTCTGCGACGTAGCTCCAAGAATCTTTCCGAGTCCAGTTGGCGATCGGGTTCACCTTCAGGCGACCTTTGCCATCAATTTCCAAGATATCCATCTGAATCCGGGTGGTAGCTTGATCTCTTCTGCGTCCAGTAATCCAACCCACTGCCCCTAATTCACTTAATCCCCGTTGCAAGGGTTCAATTTTGGTTAGGTGATGAAATTGGGTAATATCTGTATCCCAGAGTGCCTCGCCGTAGCGGGCCGCAAACTCTTCCCGGGAGTTGAGATCAGGGATTTTGTAGGTTTGCAAATTTAGATGATAGATTTCTTTGCTTTTAGCAACTAATTCTAGGGTTTGGGGGAAGTGATAGAGGGTATCCAGAAAGAGGACAGGGACGGGAGTTGCGGGCTTTAATTCCCGGTAGAGAATATCCGTAATAATTTGGTCATCGACATTAAAAGCACTGGCTTGGACTAGTCCAGTGGGAATTTCTTGCACACACCAAGCAAGGATTTCGCTGGGGGTAGCTTGTTCAAATTTTTCGTTTAGCTCGGCAAGATTCCATTTATTTGCTAAAGCTGTGGGGGCCTTACTCATAGTTGATTTTTCGTATTTGTTCAGTATCTTTACCAGTAGATCTTACTATTTTCTGCGTAGCAACGGCAATTGCTGATCAATCTGCTGATCAATTGCTCGATTCTCCAAAGGAGAGGCTATGCCAATGAGAGCGCTCTCTCTCTTCAACTTCTGAAATGATCCCAAATCTAGATTTTATGAATGCCCTGACGGGCGACGGCTGAAGCCGTTGCCACAAGAGAAGAATCGGCTTTTGAGAGTAGAAAAGGAGAATATCTTGCGCTTAGAGAAAAAGTATAGTACACTTGTACCATTAAATTCATCTAGGCTCATTTTGGAGATATTAATCCATGAAATTCCTGATCACAGCACTTACTTCTTTTTGGCAACAAAGTCTTGGATATCAAGGTTTTGTTAGCAGTTATCAAGGCTTTTTACCCAGTCGATCGACTACCCTATTTTTGCCAAAGAAAATTCCCATTGCCGAAGTCCAGCAGGGATGCGCTCAAGGGTTACAAAGAATGGCAGTCCAAGCCGATCGCATCAACCAACTTTCTCGGCAACTCGAAGCTGCCATGGCGGAAATGAAAACCATCGCTTCGGAAGTTAACCAAGACTGGCGATCGCTCCAACTGATCACCAATCCGAACCAAATTCCCCAAAATATTTGCAATTATCAGGTCGGGGAAGTTCCTTGGGTGAAACGTCATGCCCACGGTTTTTACCTCACCTCTCGCCCCGTAGACCTCTTCAAAGCCGAACGAGAAGCCGCCTCGATCGCCCAAACCCTCCGCTATCGCTCCCGCAAAAAAGTTAAAAACAGAGAAGTTACAAAGAAGTTACTGAATAGTTAAAAACTAGGCAACTTGATGCAACTTCGGTTCTGGGAGTAAATCTCCTGTGGTTTCGTAAGCTAGGATTAGGGATTCTAGAGCCTCGATCGCGTTTATAACCGCAGATTTGTAGGTTTCGCCGTGGGTACGCCATTGCTGTCCGGGAAAATCAGGAAACCCCACCAGAAAACAATCATCCTCGTCAGACCATTGGCTCACCATTGCATACTTAAGTTTGCTCATCGAAAACCACAGCCCGACGCAGTAATTGTTTTAGTTCTCGGGCTTTTTTTTGCATCCCTGATAACTGTTCACTGATAACTGTTCACTGATTATTTCGGTTTCTTTTGGCTGCGGAGCCGTTCCACACTCAGGGCAACCACCCCCACGGTAACTAATAACATTCCTAGGATTTGGTTAACTTTTAAGGCTTCTTGGATGATCAGGAAAGCCATAATTGAAGTTAGCGCCGGACCCGTTGCGCCAATGACGGAGAAGGGAGCCGCCCCAATCATGCCGATGCCAATATTTGTCATCAAGTAACCTGCAAGGGTCAAGCTGCCGAGGGCGATCGAGGTAATAATGATCGAAACCCACATATTTGGATCCACCTTCACGGCGAAAGCCTCTGGCAAGGGCAACATCAAGGTAAACCCAGACAAGAGCAGAATGATAATAAAGTTAATCACACTAAAAGGGACTGGGTGGACTTTCTTTTGCGCCGCTTGGGTCAGGGTGACGTAGAGGGCAAAGGCAATCCCCGATACCACCGCTAACAGCACCCCAGTGATGGCAAAGTTCGCCCCTGTGCCGCCGGGCAGCGAAATCATCACCACCCCCGCAAACACCGTCGCCGTAATCAAAGAGCGAATTAAAGTTGGTCGATCGCCAAACAACAGCCACGCCAGCAGTACCGTGATAATCGGGTAAATAAAGAAGATTGTCGTCACCACCCCCGTAGGTGCTTGCCCAAAGGCGAGGAAAATCGTCACCTGAGAGATAAACAAAAATAAACCACTGCCCAGAGTATTCCACGTCCGATTTTTATCATCAAAGGTTAAAAACTGCTTGAGGTCACTAAATAAATTGGGATAACGTACCCACCCAATCACCAACATCATCGGCACGACTACTAGCATCCGCAGCCACAGGATCAGCAGGGAATTACCGGCTCCCGGCGGAATGAAGCCACCCACATCGGCAATACCCAACACCGTTGACTTACGGAGCATCACCCGAAAAACCACGTTCTGGAGAGACAGGGCGACAGAAGAGAGCAGAGCCAAGAGTAACCCAATTTGTTGCAGGGAAGCAGGAGGTTTGGCGGGAGGTGCGGGCTTGGGAGGCTCTGGCAGTAAATTATTTTCTGGGCTTTCTAGCTCTGCTTCTGGTTCTAGATCTGTATCCAAGTCTGGCAGGGAACCGGAGTTGAACTCCCCATTCGTATCAGGAATATCAGGATTGTAGGGATCGAGGGAGTGAGTATCTGGATAGTAACCACTGCCATTGCCCACAGGAGTAGTTAGCCCAGCGTTGTTATAGGAGGGGTTGGTCGGCAGATAAGGGTTCGGATTCCGACTGCCAGCTTCGAGGTTAGGGACTTCTTGGCGGAGGCGATCGACCAAAGATTCAATAATTGTCTCTCCCTGCTGCTCCAAGCTGTACATTTGCCCAATTTGTTGAGATAGGGAACTTTGGTAACTACTCAGATCCTGCTGCAAGGAACGAAAGGTCGATCGCAGAGTATTATCAAGGGCAGCAATAATCTTGTAAGCATTTTCGCTGTAGTCGTTATAATCCGTTGGCGAACCCAGCCCCATCGAGCGATCGCTAGGCAGTACTCCTTCCCTAGAAGCCTTCGTACTATCCAGGAGTTGGTGGAGTCGCTGGGAGAGGATTTCCTGTACCTGAGCCACTAGAACAGTGCTAAATTGTTGGACTAGTTCCTGCTGCTGGCTCAAAACTTGCTGACGTTGCCCTTGCAGATCAGAGATTTCTTGGATCAAGCGGGATTTATCTCCCTGAAGTCGGTCTAAATCTTGACGCAACTGAGCAACCAACTCGATCCTGAGCCGTTCTAATTCGTTTGTCATAGTATCGAGGACTTCTTGGGTAGACTCCGGGGGCGAGACCAGATCTGCAAGCTGATCGTGGGCATCATTGTTCAGTGGTTGATTATCCGATTGCGACATTTTATACTCTATCCTTCAAAGAATTACCTGAACCCGTTGATTTTTAGCAAAATTAGCCAAACTAGCCAAACTAACTATCCATTCCCCATATTTTCACCGAAAAAGCTCATTTTAGGTAGAAATTCCTGTAAATTTTTGGTTACATTCCAATTTTCTAGGGTTTGCACCCTTGATTTTTGGGGCTTTAGACTTACCAGCTAGTTATCTTTCAGCAATTAGAATGTACTTTTGCAGGGCTTCTAGGAGCTTTTCGGGGGGAATGGGCTTAGTGAGGAAATCCGTAGCCCCAGCCAGCATGGCTCTGGTGCGATCGACAATTCCATTTTTCTCCGAGAGGATAATTACCGGGGTTTTTTCTAGGCTGGCAATCCGGCGAATATAAACACAAAGTTCGTAGCCATTGATCACAGGCATTAACAAATCCAGAAAAATAATATCAGGAATCCTCTCAATTAACCGGGGCAGTGCCTCGACCTCATTGGTAATTACCATCACCCCATAGCCCAAGCGTTGCAGCGTTACATTCATTGCTTCACATTGGGAGGCGCTATCATCAATGTACGCCACCAAGGGCATCGTCGAGGCGGCTCTAGCTAATAAAAACTCTCCCCCAGTAAAGTTCCCCGCAGGATCAGCCGGATTCGGATCGGTGATAATCTCAGAACTGGGACTAAAAGTTCCCAGATTAGCCCCCAAATTATTTCCCAGCCCAGAGCCAATATTTGTGCCGATTTTACTGTCTATTCGCCGATCGCCCCTCGCCTCAGTCCGGTTGAGATTAGACGCATCCTGTTGATCGCCATTCCCTATTTCCTTGGGCAGAGGCACATGATCCCAGTCTGCCACCCCCACCAATTCAATTTCGCCACTACGGACGTGGGGAATAAACAGGGACATAACTTCCCAGGGCTTCTTTTGCAAAATTTCCGCAATATCTCGAATGGTGTAGTTACCATTGGTAAGAATCAGCAGGTTTTTATAGGCTTTGGCAACAATTTTCTTCTCTAATACATCTGGCTTTTTGATCACTGGTAACTGATTGGGAGAAAATCCCGGAGAGCTGACCCTCAACCAGCTATCCCATTCTTGACGCACCTCGGAGATGACCTTCACAAGGGGCAGGGTCAATGTCCGGGGCATGATGTGATTGCCCGCCGGGCGAATTCCGGAATAATTTTTGAGGGCAATACCTCTTTTGTATCGATAACCATCGAGGATATGCTCATCTCTGGGGGTCAGGGTTTGGTGGATTGATCGAGCCGCAGCCGTAGTCACTTGAATTAAATCAAAGAGGATTTCTATGATGGAGGCAGTGACGATCGCCAATAACTGCTCGGCAGTAATATACTCTCGTTGCAGTAAAATTACCAGAGTGCTGTACTCCCAGCTATCCATCTCATCGGTCTGGCGGATTTTAATCTGATTAATATCTATGTGGGGACAATGTTTTAAGAGATTTCGCTGCCACCTTCTGCGGGGATGTTCTCCACCCTCTGCCCAGATCAACCGCCCCAACCCAAAGTAAACATTGTACTCTCCTTTAAGAGTAGAAATATCCAACTTGCCAGTAAACTTTTCTTCTACACAAGTCTCTAATTCTGAGATAAGTTCATCCATAGGTTCTTGGGGTAAAATCACCGATTTCGTATCTATTGTTGTTAGGAAAAGAGTGAAGACAAGCGAGGGGTTTCAGCCCTTTTTCCCCTTGAGATATTTCATCTCAGACAGCGATCGTCAGAAATCAGTAATTACTATAAAATCTAGAAAATTTTTAAGCTAGATAGAAATATAACCTAAATGTATTTTACAGCATCCGACCTCAAACTTTTCACCGCTAACTTCTTTTCATTCCTAATATCCAAATCGCCCCGATAGAATAGACTTTCTGCGTGAATAGTAAATTATGTATATCAAACTATTAGAAACTCGTACTAAAAATGGATTCATGCAAGAAGTCTATTAAGTCTATTGTTAAGGTCTCAGATGGCAATACCGAGGCTTTCGCGGTTGCCTCGATCGACCGCACTCAGAGCATAGTCCCCGGTACTCACCCGGATACTAGTTGTATTGGCTGGTAAAATCTGCACCAGTTGCCAAGTATTACCCTGCTTTTGGTAGAGAGTCCAACCCCGGAGATTTTGGATATTATTATTGCCCAATTGCCAAGAGATGGTGTCTCCTTGACGGCGGACTTGAGCGGGAGGTGCGGCGGCGGCGGGATTTAACCACGGCATCACCGGGGGCAGAGCTAATTGTTGATAGAAATTTGCCTCAAGTAAGTCGGCGATCCCGGTGGTGTCATCTTCAATAATGCGCATACTGTAGAAAATATTCCCCAAGGAAAGACGAGATTCCCAACTCCGACTGAGGCAATTTGTCGATCGAACTCCTCCACCGACCACACTTGATTTTCGAGGCGAGTAATATTATTGCCTACATAAACATGGCGCATCTGAGGATTTTGATCTAGCCACCAGTTAAGAAGTTGACGATAGCTCTGAGCCGGGGGATCAATGCGCCAGTAGAGTTGGGGAGCGATGTAGTCAACCCAGCCCTCGGCAAGCCATTTTTTGGGGTCAGCATAGAGTTGGTCGTACTGGTCTAAGCCCCGGATTCCCGGTGGTTGGTCGGGACGATAGATACCAAAGGGAGAAATACCAAAACGGACATGGGGCTTGGCTGCTTTGATCCCCTGATGCAGACGCTTCACCATTTGATTGACGTTCTCCCGCCGCCAACCGTTTAAGCTCATGGTTCCCCCGCCTTGACGGTAGGCTGCGTAGGTAGCTTGATCAGGAAAAGTTTGCCCACTGATGGGATAGGGGTAGAAATAATCATCAATGTGTACTCCGTCCACATCGTAGCGGCGCACCACATCCATGATCACGTTGTAGGTCAAATCTTGGATTTTCTTATCCCCCGGATCCATCCACAGAAAATTGCCGTAGGGATGCACACCTTGGGGATGGGTATTGGTGACATGGTTAGGCGGATGGGCGAGGGGTCTATTATGGCTTCTGGCGCGGTAGGGATTAAACCAAGCGTGGAGTTCTAGCCCCCGGTGATGGCATTGGGCGATCGTAAATTCCATGGGGTCATAAAAAGGCTCCGGGGCTTTGCCCTGAGTCCCCGTTAACCATTCACTCCACGGCTCCAACTCCGAAGCATAGAGGGCATCCCCATCCACCCGGAATTGCATAATCACCGCATTGAAATTTAGGGCTTGGAGTCGATCGAGAATCGCTACTAATTCTGCCTGTTGCTGACTAGTGGAAAGGTTTGGCGTGCTAGGAAAATCAATATTCCACGCCGTAGTTACCCAAGCCCCCCGGAACTCCCGGCGATGACTCACAGCAACCGTATTAGACCGGACTAAGTAGGAAGAATTTAGCTCTGGAGCTTGCCCCAGATATACCAAGGCTTGATAGATGATCCCCGCCACTTCTCCACGGGTAGCATGGCGATGGGGTTCGAGGAATTTAAGATTTGGATAATTCACTACCATCCCGGCTTGGGTAGCGAGGGCGATCGCATTTCTTGCCCAGAGGGGAATCAGCCCAGCATCTTGATAAACCTGTTCCAGATTGACACTAGGGCTAATTTTTTCAGCTAAGATCAAGCCACTAACTAGGGATAACCAGACTTCGAGGCGGGTAATATTGCCCTGGGGACGAAACACATTACCGGGATAGCCAGAGATAAATTGCATTTCAAAGGCGGCTTGGATGGCGGGGGCCGCCCAATTATTCCCCGGTACATCCCCAAAAGGAATGTAGGGGCGGCGGCGGGGTTGCTGAAAAGCCTTGAGGATGGTGGCGGCAAACTCGGCTCTGGTCATGGAGCGATCGGGGCGAAAGGTGCGATCGGGAAACCCAGAAAACACATTTTTCTGCACCAGAGCCTCAATAAAAGCCCTCGCCCAATGGTTTTGCAGATCCGTCAGTAGGAGATTACCCGTAGTCATTAGTTGCCTTGAATTATTTGTTTCGTAGTTGTAAAACTTTGTAACCCAATTAGTCCCCGGTGACGAGACATACCCAAAAATACCTCTTGCCGTTGCTCTGGGCAGCGATCGAACCGGGGTGAAGTATTAATAAACAAACTGGCACTGGTAATATTTCTCGCAAACTGGCGACTCTCGGAGTAGGAATCTGTGACTAGACAATCGCCATGACCGCTACTGAATTGATTGATATAGTCGATCGCTCCCTCAGTGCTGTCTACCACTCGAAAGGCAATAGTCTTATTTAGGTAGGGATTTGACCATTCTCCCTCCTTGGCTAGGGTTAGTTCTTGGGGAAATTGCGCCACCAACTCAGCATCACCCCGGAGTTGAAAGCCCTTTTCTTGAAGACTGTGCCACAGCAGGAGGAGGGCAGAATTTTTTTGTTCTTGGTGGATCAAAACTTTTTCAATAGCATTTACCGCATCCGGCTCATTTCTGTGACTATCCACGAGAATCGATCGGACAACTTCCCAACTCACGGCTGTCGACCAGTACAGATAACAATTGCCCATAGCTGTAGGCAGAACTGGAATGGTCGCCTGTTCACACACCTGTTTGATCAAGCTGGGACGACCGTAGGGAATAGCCAGATTCACACCAGTATTAGTGACCAATTCACTGAAAGGACGAGTGCCCGGCAGGTAGAGGAGGCTACTCTCTGGTAGCCCGTTTTGTTGCAAGGCTACTTGGAGAGTTTGGGCAATAATCCGGTGGGAATGAGTGCCTTCGCTGCCCCCCCGGAGAATCAGAGAATTCCCGGTTTTGATTGCCAAGCCGGCCGCAATTATCGCCAGTTCCGGAAACCCTTCATAAATAAAAGCCACGACTCCCAAGGGGCGGGGTTGTTCATAAACTAGTCCCGATGTGAGCTTTTGGACAGCTTGGCATAACTGCTCTAAGGGGTCGGGAAGTCTAGTCAGACGCTGGAGAGCATTGATCGCCACCTCCAATCGTTTGGGGTTGAGTTTGAGCCAATCTAGTACCAACTCGGATACCGCCATCTCCCGGCTGTACTCTAGATCAAGGGTATTTTCTTCTAAAATCAAAGCAAAATTTTCCTGCAAAGCTGTTGCCATGCCTTGGATTGCCTGATTGCGTTTGTTGTGATCCAGAATTACCAAAATGAATACCTGTACCTAACACCTGCATCTAACGTCGATAGGTCAACCACACCATGATTGCCGGGAGAACAGCCAGAAAAATTGCTAACAAAGCCCAGAAGACGATATTTAACCCCGCAGTCGATCGTAGAGCTAGAGGTAGCCAAACAATTAATAAGACTAAAATTACCCCCATGGCGATCGGCAGGTAGCTTTCACCCAAGCTAGTATTTGCTGGTTGCCACCGATTTCCCAACCACCGCCACGCCTTTTTGTAGGGATAATTTGTAGATAGCTGCTCTAGGGCATAGCCATTGTCTTCAACCACAAAGATTTGCTGACAGCGATCGCAGCCAAAAGCCTCTGTAAGAGTAATTGGTGCAAGAGTCCCCTTCCGGCGACAGGGACAGGGATACTCTTCATTTAAGTCAATTTTCAGGGATTTGGGGGATGGCACGACCAATAAAGAGAGTTAATTTATTTGATATTCTAGTTGATATTTTGCTCAATATCTTGGGCTTTAATCTTAGGCTTTAATCTTAGGCTTTAATCTTAGGCTTTAATCTTAGGCAATACTTGGCTTGATACCCATGTTGCCACTCGCTGCTCAAAGTTTCAAGTATTCTCGTCACTTCCCGCAACTCTACATAGAAACCTAGGTAAGGGCGCAAGACTTCAAGCCCCTAAGTTGGCTCAGCCTCCCCAAAGGGAAATTAACTTTTTAGTTATCCTGTCTACTTTTCAGGCATTCTCTAAGATTGATTTTCCATCTCCCCCGGACGCACCGAAAGGGTTGTATTTTGATCCCCCCGGCGGATTCTAATTGATAGGGCTTGACCAATCCGGCTATTTTCTACTGCATTTTGTACCTGTTCAGCAGTGGTAATGGGCTGGTTATCGATCTGGGTAATCACATCTCCCCGGCGGAGTCCACCATTGGCGGCGGGAGTATTGGGGCGGACTCGAATCACCAGAACACCACTAATTTCTGGCAACAGAAAGGCAGCATTGGGGTCTTGGTTATTTTCTCTGGCAATTTGGGGAGTGAGGTTTGCCAATTCTATGCCCAAGAAGGGATGGGATACCTTTTTCCCGGCGGCGAGAATCTGGGAGATTTCCTTTGCCTTATTGATGGGAATCGCAAATCCAATCCCCATGGCATCCGCCCGAATTGCTGTATTAATTCCAATTACTTCCCCATTTTGGTTGAGGAGAGGACCGCCGGAGTTGCCGGGATTGATGGCAGCATCGGTTTGGATAAAAGCCAAGCGTTTATCGGGGATGCCTGCCTGAGCCGAGGAGCGCCGGAGGGTGCTGACAATGCCGAGAGTTACGGTGTTATCTAAGCCCAGAGGATTGCCCACGGCGATCGCCCAGTCTCCCACTTCTACCTGCTCCGAATCACCAAGGGGAGCCACGGGTAAATCACTGCCACTAATTTTGACGACGGCGAGATCCGTTACGGGGTCAACCCCTTGGACTTTACCTTCAAAGTTTCGACCATCCTTGAGGGTGACAGTGACTCGATCGGCCTCCGCCACCACATGGGCATTGGTCAGCACCAAACCCGCCCCATCAAAAATAAATCCTGAACCTTGTCCTTGGAGCCGTTGCTGCTGGGGAGGAGTCGGCTGGAAAAATTCATCCCCAAAAAACTGCCGAAAGAAAGGATCCTCAAAACCGGGATTAGACCGCCTTGTAATCGTGCGCTCCGTATCAATCCGCACCACTGCCCCCCCGACCCGCCGCACGGCGGCTGCCACAAAACTACCACTTACTTCCGATGGCTGTCTCTGGGCAAGTAGGGTTGCTGTGGAAGCAGAGGTAAGAGCCGGGATCTTTGGAGAGGTGGGCATAACCCCAGCTAAGGCAGCTTGAGGACTGGCGAAGAGAGCGATCGAGCAGAAAAACGCCCCAAGGCACAAGCTAGTCAAGCCTTTTCCCTTGGTATAGATTCTACTTGGCAAAATTGAGGTGTATAAATTTCGTAAATATTGGGCAAACTGAGCAAATTTATTAAATGAAGCAAACTGAGAATAGTTAAAAGCATAAAAATGGTGGAGTCGAGCAACCATAGACCTCTGCTGTTTTTGCATCATAGAAAATTCTTGGACTTCTTAGTTATTTAGTTATTTACCATGAGTTCGGGATCAGAAATTACCCCGATCCCATTTTACAAAACCATAACCGTTATCGTTGGCTGTTGGTCAGTGAGCGACTTGCCTTGAGCAACCCGCCTTGAGTGGAGCCGAAAGGAGCCGAATTTATGCTAAGCGTTGTCGAAGTAGCCAAAACCCTAACCCAAATCGTCGATCGCTTAATTTATATCGGCAATGTTTCCTTGGACTTGCCTACGACAAGTCTTACAGTGAGCCTGTCGAACTGCTCAGGACAATGGCTCTTCTTTAGGCTCAGAGCCGGGGCTTTTGCTGAACCCGAACTCACGTTAATTCTAGTGTTTTGTCGACTCCTTGACAATTTCCTGACTCCTCAGGTTCCTGAGCTAAATTTCGTAGAGAGTCTCTTGAATTTCCTGCATCGCCCGGATTAGTTCGGCGGCAACTTCGGGGCGAGAAAACTCTGGCGGCGGCTGGATGCCCTTGCGGAGCATTTCCCGTACCTTTGTGCCAGATAAATGCACCCGGTCTTCGGGCTTGCTGGGACTGGTCTTGGTAGTCGCCATGCCTTGAGTTAGTTTGCAATAAAAAGCATGTTCAAACATCATCGGCGTAATCCCTAGTTCCCCCGGTGCAAATTCCGAGAAAATGTATTGAGCATCGTAGGTTCTGTAGTAATCACCAACCCCGGCATGATCTCGCCCAACGATGAAATGGGTACAGCCGTAGTTTTTCCGAATCAGGGCATGGAAGATCGCTTCCCGGGGACCAGCGTAGCGCATGGCGGCGGGGTTGATGGCGAGGATTACTCGTTCTTGGGGATAGTAGTGTTCCAGAATAATTTCGTAGCAACGCATTCTCACCTGAGCCGGAATATCGTCTTCCTTGGTAGCCCCGACTAGGGGATGGAGGAATAAACCATCAACGGTTTCCATGGCACATTTTTGGATGTATTCGTGGGCGCGGTGAATGGGGTTGCGGGTTTGGAAGCCGACTACAGTTTTCCAGCCCTTTGCTTGGAACATGGCGCGGGAGTCGATCGGGTCGATTTGATAAGTAGGGAATTCCGGGTGGGGATGGCGATCGAGTAGCCAAATATCTCCAGCCAAATTAACACCGCCCTGTTCATAAACTACCTTGACACCGGGATGCTTTTCATCATTGGTACGATAGACATTAGTGGCTTCACGGATTTTGTCGTAGCTATATTTATCACTGAGTTCCAGCACCCCCATGAAGTTACCCTGGGGATCATCCAAACGCACCAAATTACCAAGGGACAAAGGATCCGCCACTTCTTTAGTTACCGACAGGGTAATAGGGATTGACCAAGGTAGCCCGTTTGCCAAACGCATTTCGCTCACGGTGCGATCGTAGTCTGCCCGGCCCATAAACCCAGTCAGGGGACTAAAAGCACCAATGGCAATCATCACCAAGTCGGAAGCCGCCCGCTCATCCAATCTAACTCTGGGTAAATGTTCGGCTTTGCTAAGAAATTCCTGTTTCTGGATCGGGTTTACTAAGCGGCTAACTAATTTGCTACCATGGGGGGCGATCGTATCTAAATTACTCATAAATATTTTCCATAAAAATGCACTTCAAGTTTATCAGGATTTATCAGGGCTGAAGATCCTGAGTTTTGAACTTTCTTTTGAAATTATAAAGATTTTCGCTGATATGGGATAATTTTAGGAGGGGATCAGTCCCCAGGATTCAGGGATCAAACTTTGACTACCAAAAATTGAGTCTAGATAAAGAATTCAATTACCGATGAAGCTACCTATCTAGTAGCTGGTTGACTAGTTATAGGTTATTGCCCCCGCCAAAGGACTGTATCCACCAAATAATAAAATTAAAGATAAAAAATTAAGAGGTCATGGTTTTGACTTTAACCGATTTGGCAGTAACCGAAAGGACTTTTCAACAGGAAGTTTTAGAGTCATCGCAACTGGTTTTAGTAAATTTTGGTGCACCTTGGTGTGGTCTGTGTCATCTGATTAGCCCGATCGTCCGTAGCTGTCATGCACAGTGGGGTGAGGAGGTAAAGCTCGTAGAGATAAATGCTGATGAAAATCTTCGTTTGGCGAATACCTATCGCCTCAAATCTTTACCAACATTGCTGCTATTTGCTGAGGGACAAGTGGTACAAAGGATCGATCATTTCCAAGGTCGAGACAACTTTCGCAAGTCTCTAGAATCAATACTGCGCACTCAATGCTCTCGATCGGTGCGGCTTCTAGAATCAAGCGAATGCTAGATCAAGGCTTTTTCTGGAGCAGATGATTCTCCGGAGAGCTTTAATTTTGGGTAAATTTTCTGGCGTATCTACCAAATTTCAAAGTAAGTTAATTCAAAACAAATTAAAAAAACAAATTAACTAAAAACTATCAACAAGGGTGACTCTACCCCGGCGGACTCCGTGGAGGAGGCGATCGATTACTGCGCCTTCTTCTGGGGTAAGACTGTCAGCGAGCAGCATTGCCAACAGACCATAGCGGTCAGCGATCGTCAATTTGCCGGAAACGGTAGCAGCAGCAAATAAATCAGCAAGAGCGGTGGGCAGGGCTTGAAGTTGGATCATGGTTTTGACTCGCTTTGGATGGGTTTTGAGTAGATAAAAAGATGATTAGGAGAATGATTGGCACTTGAACTCTACTCCTTTAGTATCTAAAATTTAGGCAGATTAGTTGGTGACACATTCAGTGTTTTCTCGGTGATGATGACGATAGTTCTGGGTGACAGGAAAAAAGGATACCTGTGATAAAGATCACGTATATCGAATACACAAACAAGCCAAGCCAATCTTCAGCTATGAATTTTCGAGGGCTACAAATTTTCAGGTTTATCAGGTTTTTCGTTAATTTCGTTAATTGCGTTAATATAGCAGTCCCAAATGATTTCACCCGCCTGCGGCGGGTAGCCTGACCTATCAGCAGCAATCTAATTTAGAAAATGATTTAGGATCTCTATATATTTTGCAGAATATTTTGCAGAAAAGAGTTTCAGAAAGTAACTTGAAATAGGTTGAAAATAATTCAGATAACTTAAATAACTATGGCTAAAAATGTTTCTCTGGGGGGTTGGGGAGATAGCTTGAGGGAAAATTTGGGGGCGGCTCTGCTGACGATCGCCTGCATGGGTCTAATTTTGGGACTCCAGTTACCCCGATTGAACCAAATCCGCAATAGTAGCGAAGAGTTAACTCTCCCAGAAATTGAGCGAGAATTAGCGAATGAACAAATTCGGCTGCAAGTGTGGCGACAGATTCCTAGTTTTAGTTTTGATAATCTCTTGGCTAATTGGGTGTTTTTGCAATTTGCCCAGTATTTTGGAGATGACCCCGCCCGCTTGCAGACAGGCTACAGTTTGAGTCCCCGGTATTTTGAAATTATTGTCGATCGAGACCCCCGATTTCTAGGAGCTTATGTTCCTCTGTCTACCAGTATTTCCCTCTACTCGGCGCAGCCAGAAATTTCCATCGCCCTGATGGATCAGGGGCTAAAATCTATGAATCCCCAAACCCCGCCCCGTTCCTACTTTGTGTGGCGACTCAAGGCGATCGATCAACTCCTGTTCCTCGGCGATGGTCTAGGGGCAAAACAATCTTTCCTGACTAGTGCTGACTGGGCTAGTACCTATACTGATGAAGAATCTCAATACTTAACAATCACCTCTAGACAAACAGCCCAGTTTCTGGAGCGCAACCCCAATAGTAAAAATGCTCAAGTTGCTGCTTGGACGATGGTAATAGGTAATGTCACCGATGCTCGGACAAAGGAAATTGCCCAGCAGCGTCTAGAAGCTCTAGGAGCCAGAATAGTCACAAACGCCGACGGCTCTATTAATATCCTGAATCCTCCAGAAGATTAGCAATTTTAGCGACCCCTAAAGTATGAACTAAAAATCTACAAATCTGTAGATAATCTGTAGATAATCTGTAGATAATCTATGGAAAATCTGTAGTTTTCCCAAAGCTATTGGGGCTAATCTATGGAAAGCAAGTTATAATTTGTAACAAATAACAACAAAATTTTGATTATGAGCAACCCTGTAATTCACGCTTTTTTTGTGGGCAGAGCGATCGCTCAAGTCCTCAGTGAACAATTAGAAGACTCCCTCACCCAAGCCATGAGTGAACTAGGTAAATTTGATGCCCAACAACGGGAAAACCTGCGTCAGTTTACCCAGATAGTCCTAGAAAAAGCACAGCAAGAAGAAGCAAGGACAATGGGAGTCGCCCCCACCACCCCTACCAACTCCCCCAAGGGAGATCTACAGGCAACGATTGATGAACTTAGAGCCGAAATCGCTCGTCTGCGCTCAGAGCTACAAAATTACCGTAACCAGACCATAGCCTAAGTTGCTCCGCAATTTTCATAAACACTTTATTTCCATAGACATTCCATATTTCACAGATATTTTTATAACTGTTTTTTGCCCCTCCAAGTCCCACACCTATCCATCTCTACCAAATCTTTTAAGGAATACCCGTGTCTGCTTTATCTGACCAAGCTGTTGACCTCCCCCCTTACCGAGAAATTGTGCCTTCTAACTCTTCTTCTCATTTCCTAGCTAAGCCGCTTCAGCCCAAACAGTATCGCTGGAATCGGGATAAGTATTCCCATAAACGGCGATTCCTAGACATTTGGACTTTTGTTGGTACCCTCATGACTGGGCTGTGGCTAGATAGCAAGCCTTGGAGCTATCGAGGCGGCATCACTGAGGAGAAAAAAGTAATTAGACGAAAAAAGCAAGCGGTCTGGATTCGGGAAACTTTACTAAACCTAGGACCAACTTTTATCAAGGTCGGTCAGCTCTTCTCCACCAGAGCCGATCTATTTCCCAGTGAGTACGTAGATGAACTCATTAAGCTCCAAGATCAGGTGCCAGCCTTTGGCTATGAGCAGGCAGCAGCAATTATTGCCCAAGATTTGGGTAAACCTGTGGAGAAACTTTTTAATAGTTTTGACCCCATACCCCTAGCGGCAGCAAGTTTGGGGCAGGTACATCGTGCCGAGTTAGTCACCGGAGAAAGCGTGGTTGTCAAAGTCCAGAGACCCGGCTTGAAGCAACTTTTTGCCATCGACCTTGATATCCTCCGGGGCATTGCTAGGTATTTTCAGAGCCATCCTAGCTGGGGCAAAAACCGGGACTGGATGGGCATTTATGATGAATGTTGCCGGATTTTGTGGGAAGAAATTGATTATCTTTCGGAAGGAGCCAATGCTGATACCTTCCGCCGCAATTTCCGAGCCTATGATTGGGTCAAAGTCCCTAGGGTTTACTGGCGCTATGCTTCCCCACGGGTGTTGACACTGGAATACCTGCCGGGGATTAAGATCAGCCATTACGAAGCCCTAGAAAATGCGGGGCTAGACCGGAAACTGTTGGCGAAGTTGGGAGCAAAGGCTTATCTCCAGCAATTATTAAATGATGGGTTTTTCCATGCTGACCCCCATCCGGGCAATATTGCGGTGGATTTGGATGGAGCCTTGATTTTCTATGATTTTGGGATGATGGGACGGATCAAGGCAAATGTCCGAGAGCAGCTCATGGAAACTTTATTTGGGATTG
Source organism: Coleofasciculaceae cyanobacterium SM2_1_6 (assembly GCA_012031635.1). Taxonomy (GTDB): domain Bacteria; phylum Cyanobacteriota; class Cyanobacteriia; order Cyanobacteriales; family JAAUUE01; genus JAAUUE01. Next base: position 20,796 of record JAAUUE010000020.1, read on the forward strand.
CCCAGAAAGATGCCGATCGAGTGGTGGCTTCTCTCATTTCCCTAGGGGCTTTGTCCCCCATGGAAGATGTAGCCCCGGTGCGGCGATCGATCCAGTACATGCTGGACTATTTCATGGATAAACCCTTTGAGAATCAATCCGTCGCCCAAATCAGTGACGATCTCTACGAGATTGCCTACGACCAACCATTCCGGTTCCCCGCCACCTTTACCTTCGTGATGCGAGCTTTTTCGACCCTCGAAGGTGTGGGTAAGGGGCTAGACCCAGATTTTAACTTTATGGAGGCAGCAAAACCCTTTGCGATGGATCTTATGAACGGAAATGGCACAGAAACCAATAGCTTTATCAATGAAATTGGTCGGCAAGCAGCCCAAATGAGCAACACAGCCCTAGGACTGCCCCGGCGGATTGAGGATACCATGGATAAGCTCGATCGGGGCGACTTAAAACTCCGAGTTAAGGCGGCGGAATCCGATCGATTGTTAAGAAAAATTAATAGTATGCAGCTAACCACCAACTATACAATTTTAGTCGGTGCATTTACGGTGTCGGCAACTATACTATTTGTTAGTGATAAGGTAATTATCGCCGCCCTAACTTTAGGATTAGCCATAATTTCTGGAGTTTTTCTAGTCCGGTTATTACAAAAAATTGATCGCTTTGAAAGGAAGCTATAACTACCTAAACAAATTATTCAGCTTATTCAGTGGACAATCTATGAAATTTAACTTCACGGGTTTAAGTGATCCGGGGAAAGTCAGAAGATCGAATCAAGACCACTTTTTTATTGACCCAGATGGAAATTTTTTTCTGGTAGCAGATGGCATGGGTGGTCATGCTGGCGGTGAAGAGGCAAGTAGATTAGCAACAGAAGTAATCCAAAAACACCTGCGAGAGCGATGGCGATCCTGGGCGGATTCCGAGACCCTACTCATGGAAGCAGTCCAAAAAGCCAATGAAGCCATCATCCTTGACCAGGAAAACTATCCCGAACGGGGAGATATGGGGACGACGATCGTAGTCGTTATGTCTCACAATGGCAAAAACTGGTTGACTCATATTGGGGATTCTCGCATCTACCGACTCCGGGGCGATGACCTAGAGCAGTTGACAAAGGATGATACGTGGGTTGCCAAGGCTCAGGAACTGGGGGATTTGACCGCCGAGGAAGCTAGGGTTCACCCCTGGCGGCATATCCTCTCCAAATGCCTAGGCAGAAAAGATTTACCTCCTGTAACTGTCCACCCCTTGGATTTACAGCCGGGCGATCGCCTCCTGCTGTGTAGCGACGGTCTAACGGAGGAATTAGATGATGAGTCTATTCTCACCTATCTTAAACCCCCTACTCCCTGTCAAGAATCTGCGGAAGCTCTAATCAAAGCCGCCAAGGACAATGCTGGGAAAGACAATATAACCTTGGTGATAGTTGAAGTCATGAAGTAATCGGGGCAAGCGCTGGGCTAACCAAGCAGATAAAAAATCTGAAATCTGGGTGACGGCTCGATCGAAAACAGGAGACTTTTAACAAGATATTGCCGTGATTTTTAGGGTGATTAAGGAATTCTGTCCATATTTCCCGCCTTAATCCAGCCGACTCCCCCGGTTGCCACAACCCGAACTCGCTGCCAATTTTTATCCTCGCTTTCTTCGATGACGATTACCTGCTGGTTATAGCCCACCCCCCCAATGCGGTTACTGTTATTTCCCGGACTATCCCTGAGGATTAGACCTTCTGACCAGTTAATTACACCCTTGTAAAGTCCGGCTGCTGGGGTCGGAGAAGGAGGTGCGGGGGAGGCAGAAGGGCTGGGGGGATTGGGGGTGTTAACAGCCGGAGGTGAGGCAAGAACTGGAGTTTTGGGCTTTTCCTCTGAGAAACTTGGTCTTTCGGGAGTGATGGAAAACTTCGTAAACAGGTAGTAGCCCGCCGCCAGACTGCCACCCACCATGAGTGCTAAGCCCAAGGTGATCCCAATTAATAATTGGATGATATTTAAGATAAATCTAATTATAGTTAGAGGTTTCATCGGTCTTCTTCATCTTGGGTCTGGGGAGAAAAACTTGATCAACGATCGGCACGATTTGTCAAGGGGAAGATAGGAGTTGAAAATGCTCGATCGCTTCCCAGATAGCATTGGCGTAGGTCGATCGAGCCAAATAGTGCTGAGCTTCGGGATGGGCTTCATGCCATTCTAATAATTCTGGTTGAGAATTGCCTACCATTACCCCCAGAGTCTTTTCCTGAAACATTGTAATATCATTGCCGGAATCACCGCACACCAGTGTAAATTGTGAATTAACCCGGAGTTTTTTCTGGAGATATCTAACGGCTTGTCCCTTGTCACCATGATAGGGCAGAATATCCACATCACGGTTACTACTAAAAACTACTTGCGCTGATAAACCTACGGCGGCTAGCTGGAGCCGGAGGTCATCAATAATTTGTTTATTAGATTTTTGCTTGGGCAGATTTTGGAGATCGGCAGCAGACAAAAAAGAGCTAGGAGTACTGATGGCGGTCGGTTGGAGATAGTAACTAACTTTCCAAGGATTTTGCTCGGTGTCTGGTTGATAAATTAAAGCCGGGAAATTATCACCTATTTTGGTAATGGCTTCCCGTTGCCAATGCTGGGAAAGATGGGCAGCCCACTCTTGGTCTAACTGCCCTTGATGGTAAATTTCTGTGCCGACTCCAGCCACTAAGTAGTCTGGTTCTAGGAGTTGTGTGTTGGTGTCTGAGTGAAACTCTTGCTGCAATTGCCGGAATGAGTCTAGCGATCGACCCGTAGCATAGACCAAATAAAACTGTTGCCGAGCTGCTGCCAGCCGTTGGTTGAGACCAATAGTTGCCCAAAGATCTCCCACCAAGGTGTTATCTAAATCTGTAGCTAATAAAAATTTCACCAAGTCTTTCCTCAATTAATCAGCAAAAATATAGTCATAGAGTTCGCTAGGATCAGGCTCAGGACTAGACTCGGCAAATTCCACCGCATCTATTACCAGCTCATCAAGACGTTGGTCGATCGCCTGTAATTCCTGCTTATCTGCCAAATTATTTGTCAGCATATAGTCCGCCAGCTTGCGAATCGGATCCCGACTAAACCAAAACTCCTTCTCATCCTTGGCTCGCATTTCATCAGGATCTGCCAAGGAATGCCCCCGGAAACGGTAGGTTAGCGCCTCAATAATTGTCGGACCTTCTCCAGCCCGCGCCCGGGCGATCGCCGTTTGCGCTGCCTCCCGCACTGCCAGCACATCCATGCCATCTACCTCCACCCCAACTAAGCCAAAGGCGGCTCCCTTGGTATAAATTTCCGGCACAGAAGTTGCTCGTTCATGGGACATGCCGATCGCCCACTTGTTATTTTCAATGACATAGATGACGGGCAATTTCCACAAAGCCGCCATATTTAGGCACTCAAAAAACTGCCCATTATTGGCAGCCCCGTCCCCAAAAAAACAAGCAGTGACTTGATCAGCCTGCTCATCCGCCATCGTCTCCCGGCGGTATTTACTCTGGAAAGCCGTTCCTGTGGCTACGGGAATTCCCTCCGCCACAAAAGCATAACCCCCCAAGAGATTATGCTCAG
>JAAUUE010000341.1 GCA_012031635.1 Coleofasciculaceae cyanobacterium SM2_1_6
ATCCCTCTCCCTAGGGAGAGGGACTTTCCTCTTACTCCCCTTCTCCCTAGGGAGAAGGGGCTGGGGGATGAGGGGCTTTTTCCTTATTCACGCAAGAGGTCTATTGACAATTTCTCAATAACTATTCAAGATGACACCAAATTAATTCTTTATTAATTTCTTACCAAGGATTACCGACCATGGTGAAACCACTCCAGAAGTAGGGATGGCGAAGAGAGCGATCGCCCAACTTCTTCAACTCCTCATTCAAAGGCAGCGTTCCCTGGGGAGTAACTAAATTCCCACCCTCCAAGCGCACCTCCCCCCGGAGCATAGCTAACTGAGCAAGGCGCAGGGCTTCAGATTTGGTAGTTGTCTCCTGCAATTGTTGATAAAACTCTGTCATTAACCCCAAAGTTCCTTCATCACTCACCTGCCATAGTCCTGCCAGAGCCGATCGCACCCCTGTTTGCACCGCCAATCCCGCAAAACCCAACTCTGCCTCCCGATCGCCCAAGGCTGTTTGACAAGCACTAAGCACCAACAGATCTACCGGAGGACTACCCCAACCAAACTGGCGAATTTCTTCTAGGGTCAGTCTTTCATCACCCCAGAGCTGGATGTAGGAATTAGACTTATCCCCCGGCGCAAACACTCCGTGAGTAGCAAGGTGGACAATTCTCTGGCTGGGCAGTCGAGACTGGCGGAGATTATTTAGGGTAAAGCTCTCATTCAAGAAAGTACTGCCGCCCCAGCGTTGGTTTACCGCCTGAAGTTCTAGAGGCACGGCTGGCAAAGCCGAATTATCAGGAAATCTTTCTGCTCCCATACCCAACACTTGGGAGTCTTTGAGGGATTGGTAGGTAGTGTCAGTCAAGCTCAAGGAAGGCATGAGACCAATACTATAGTCTTCGATGACAAATTTTTCTCCAGTGTGCATGGCGGCGAGGGGAACAGAACGCAAGCCCCCATCCATCAAAAATACAAGATTGTTAATATTTTGTTTTTGTAACTCTTCTTCTAAGGGAGCTAGGAGCCAACGGTAGAACTGTTGAGCAGAGGCTAGAAAATTCCGGGGAATCCGAAAATTGGTAGCTTCTGCTTGAAAATGCTGGGCAACTGCTAAGACTTGAGAACGGCGGAGATGAGGATATTTAACTCGGACTAGGTCGCCTCTGGGGGGCACAAGGACAACTTCAAGGATATCGCTGTTGTTGGCAGTGCGATTAAGCTGTCCCCGGATATTAGTGATTCGATCGCCCCCTTGATTACCGAAGCTGACTTCATTTTCTGGGGTAAAAAAGACGTAGATAAAAACTGGTCTGGTGTTGGCTTCTCTAATAATTCTTTGGAGAATATCTTGGGCTTGGTTGACATCAAGGGTCGCAACTTCATCAAGGAGTCCCGTGAAGGCTTGAAACTCTTCTTTGAAAGGTTGGTCTAATAGGCGAATGTTGTTGCCGATCGAGGGAACAGGAATTCTCGAAATAATCGGGAGATTGAGATTGGAGAAATTGTTGGTAAGGACAGTTTGGACATCAGGGGTAATCGCATCGAGGTTGCCGGGACGCTCGATCGAGAGAATATTATTAGGAAGGCTAGAGTCGATATTTACAAAGGGAGCAGGTGCAGGAGTGAGGGTAAATATTGAAGGAGCCGCCGCTAAAACTGAAGGAGCCGCTATGAAAGTATTTGCAGGTATAGGTTGAGAGGCTAACTCAGGCAAAGTAAACTCAGGAAAGTTTTGTGTAATTGGGAATGCCCCAACAGTTATAGTATCTGGGCTTGCTGGTGGTCTGGGGTTAGTTAAGAGGGAAAAAATAACAGGATCAACTGCTGGAGTAAGAATCGGAGATGAGAATGGGATTGGGCTTAGAGATGGGGACGGACTTGGAGATGGAATTGGGGATGGACTTGGGGATGGACTTGGACTTGGTGATGGACTTGGACTTGGGGATGGGAAAATTGGTGTAGAGCCACCCGGAGTTGCTGCGACCCAGTTGCCGCTATTTCCTGCCCGCACCTCTACTTGGCTTAACTGGGCTGGAGATAAAGCTGTTGGTAGATTTGTTGTACCAATTGCGATCGTTTGAGAGTTTTGGTAGTTGGATTGATTTGCAAAATTGGTAATCACACTGCTGCCACCGACTCGGACTTGAAAATCGGCAGGAACCTTGCGACCAGGGGGTAGATTACTCAAACTACAGTTCAGCGCTGTCCCATTTTGATTGCAATTAGTTTTAACTTGGTTGAGGTCGCTCGATCGAGTCGTTGCCCCCGCCACAAAAGGAGGAAGCCCAAACTCCTTCGCCCCAATATCAGGAGCAGCACCGGAAAAACCATTGGTATAGGGTGATAACACCATGCCATTATTGATCAAAGGTGAACCAGCTACGGGAATATACTGGTTATCCAAGCCCGGATTTGGCTCCCCAAAGAAATTATTGGTATAAACCACATTCCCAGCACTAGGGGGAATATTCGGCGGTTGGGTTTGCTTACGGACTAGGTTATTGCGAAACTCCAAACCTGTGAGGAATCCATCCCGAATTAAATAGCCCAAATCATCAGTAGTGTTATTAAAAACCTTGAGATTGAGACTAGTTTTCCCCGGATTGTATCGTTGAGTATCAGGACTCCGTGGATTGTAGGAAGCCAGCATGATCCCCGGCGCAGTTAGGTTCCAAGTAATATTGTGGTGGATACTAAATCCTGTAACATTATCATCGGCGTAGATGCCGTGGGAGCCGTACTGTTGGTCAGGATTGTTGAGTTCCCCGTAGGCATCATGGACAAAATTGTAGGCAATTTGCGCTCCGTCCCCCTCTTGGCTCCAGCCATAGATGGAGCCTAGGTCAGTAATCCGGCGGTGGGATTGAGAAATATCGTTGTAGAGAACATCCACGCCTTTTTCCATCTGTACCCAGTAGCGCCCCGCATTAGTCATGGTATTGCGCTGAACTTTTGAGCCGGGGGCTGATCCCATAATGCCGACTCCAACCCCCACATAACCCACATTTTGGATCACATTGTTTTCAATTAAATGATTACTGCCACTGAGTTGAATCATGGCGGCGGGGGCGTGGGCAAGGTAGGAGTTGATAATTTTGTTGTTGCTGCCCTTGATGGGGATCGCTACAGTGCCGCCGATGTAGAAATAGGCCGGGGCTTCTTGGAAGTGGTGGGGATAGCGCCAGTCTACTTGATCGATCGTAGTATTGTTGGTACTTTCAAATTTCACCGTTGCCCCAAACATAGCTAGATTCTCAATGCGAATACCCGATCGAGACCACAGATCAAAGGCATGAATTCTCCGCTTCACATGGACTCTCGGCGCACTAGCACTGCGGGGATCAACCCCCGCCGGCGGCATAATCGTTAGAGTAAATTGAGTACTATTAGAATCATTTTGAGGCGGATCAATAAACCATTCCCCCGGAGCATCAAGGAGTTCTTTTTTGCCCCATAAATAAAAATAATTATTTGCCTTGGGTGAAAGCATACCCGGATTATCACCACCACTGAGAATCACATCAGTGCCGTTACGGGTTCCCCCCGAACCGGGATCAGAATTACAAGTAAAATTAACTGTACTACCAGATTTATTATTAATATCGCAGGTTCCTGCCATAATTCGATAGCCGACAATATAGGAAATTTTGCCGCCACTAAAATTGGTTAGCTGGCTCAGGGCGGGGGTGCTATAGCTGGCATTGTGTCCACCGCCGGTGGCTGCCGTAGCTCTGGCGTTGTCTTCCCGGATGGCTACGGAGTCGGTGAGTTCGGTCACGTAGTCGATGTTGGCGAGGTTCGGCCATCTTGCCTCTGGAAGCATTTGATTGCCCCAGAACACTTGATTATTGCCTAAAAATTCTGTTTGGCTCCTCCGGTTCATACTCCAGCCAATGGTGGTGCTGTAGGTACCATTGGGACCGGCTTGCCACGCACTGGGGGCAATTTCATCGACTCCGGAAATGATGGTATCTGGTCCAGAACCTCGGAAGGTGACATTATCCCGACGGGCAACCACGGTTTCCCGATATACGCCGGGGGCGATCGCACAGGTACTGCCACTGGGGGCTGTTTCTGCACACTTCTGGACGGTTTTCCAAGGGGCATTACTAGTGCCGGCATTGCTATCATTACCGGTAGCAGCATCAATGTAGTAGGTTGTTGCAGTTTGTCCCCACACCTTGGGTAGATTGACAAACATCAAAAAAGCGATCAGGGCGATCGCTAAGTAGCGTTTCCAACGGCGCTGCATAAAAAACCTCTCGATGTATAAGTTTCAACCAGCAATTGACAAATATGATGGTGTAGTAATTTCTGAATGAATCTTTAGCCGAGATATCAAATAGGGATTGTGGATTTACTTCCTTAGCTACAATTGAGAGTTATTCGCCAAGATTGCTCCGCTAACTATTTTCTGGGGGCATTTCTTGGGAGTATTCTCAAAATTGTTAAAATTTGTTCGTAAATCTTGTGTAATGTTAATGTAAATTTTTCGTAAATCCATCAGTGAGATTGCTGACCTTCAAAAATAAGTTCTAGCCTGATATGTACTTTCTTTTAGTGATATTACGGAGCTAGGCTTCCAAAATTTACATAACATGAAAATAATACCCCAATCCTTACCCAGCCCGGAGACTGGGAGCTATGGAGGGAATTTTTAGATAAGGCAGGAGAATGGTTTGTGTTTCAATCATCACCCAGCCCGGAGACTGGGCGCTACCAATTTCCCCGCCTCAGTAGCCATGCAATCGCAACTGTTCCAATCCTCGCCCAGCCCGGAGACTGGGGCGCTACTAGAGGCTGTATGTACCGGGTAGT
>JAAUUE010000342.1 GCA_012031635.1 Coleofasciculaceae cyanobacterium SM2_1_6
TTGGGGTTGGTTGCAGAGGAGATAGGGGTATTCTCTGGCGAAATTTCTGGAAGACCTGCGGAGGGATCGATCGGTAGGTAGTTGCTTGCCAGTCCCAAATTAGGCAGAGGAGTGATCTCTTTGAGAGCCATCGGCATAGCCGCTGCAATGGGCAGTTGCCACAAAGTAAAAATTCCAGCACTCAGACACAAAAAGGCAAGACTGCGGGGATGAAGGGGAGAATGAAGATTTTTCTTAACCATACCTATTAAGTTTCCTGATATTTGAGAATTTCTATATTAATTACATTACTAGTATTACTGCTCCGGTTAATCTCCAGTTAATCTCTAGTTGATCTCCAGTTAATCAGATGAAACTATTAATGTATTAGGTGTGACTACATTGATGATAAATATGTTGCCGATCAACCTCTTCAAAATCAACCTGTAAAATAGCTTGTTTTGATACTAGCTTATCAAATAATTTACTCGTTATCGAGCTACCTATTCAACCTAGCCATTAACTTATACAAGACTTATACAAGATTTATACAAGTTATACAAGACTAAAATATGGTTTTCAGTAAACCATCTCAAAAAATCTATATCATCTACTATAACCATAAAACCAGCCTAGAGAGTCTTCTGAGTGATGGCAACAGATTAAGAACTCATTAAACAAGCTTAAATTAAAATTTCTGGGAGAATTATATTCTTATCTTGACATCCCTAATATATTTAGTTAACCTTTGACAGGGTGCTGCATAAATCCCTGAAGATTGAATAGGTGGTTAGACGCAAGAATATGTATTTAGAATCTATTGCTTTTTGTGTCTATTCAGTAATTCTAGTTGGCTGTGACATTTGCTAATAAAAGGGATATTTACATCACACTGAATTAATTTTCAACTATTAACTTTTAATTACTTTCGTGAGAGGTTTTCCATGCGTAACATCCAAATTCTATCAGTAGCTGCTTTAGCTTCTTTGCTGACCTCCGTATCTCTATCTGCGGCGATCGCCCAAACCACCCCTGTCCGGGAAGCTACCATTGCGCAAACCATGCCTAGCGTAACTGGAGAAATTGTCCAAATCCAAGGAGAAAATGTCACTATTAGAATGGCTAATGGAACTACTACCGTTGTGCGAATTCCCGGAACAGAGATTACTCGCTTACAGTTAGCCACTGGTTCCAGAATTTCCTACACCCCCGGCACCTCGGGAGCAGTTAGCGGTCTTCAAGTTGTGACTGGCAGAACTACCATGACCACTACAGAAACAATCACTACTACTCCTAGACCAGCTACACCGATGGCTTCTCCAACCCGCCCTGTAGTTACTGCTAGTCCGGCTCCCGTGATGTCAACCCCTGCGGCTGTCCCAGCTACCCGCGCTCCCAGAGCTTTGTGGTAATTTGTGGAACCTAGAAGTTTGATTAATTGATTAACCTCTAGATTATTAGAAATTCGGCAAAATTTTCCAGAATAGGCAGGGATCTAACTTGTCTATTCTGCTGTTTTTTAAGCACTGTTTTTTGAATATTGCTATTTGTGGGGATTGGCTTCAGCGTAGGCAGCGTAAACTCCTTGGACATTGTACCAATTTAGAAAGATACGGGCGGCTTCTAGGGCGAGCTGGGGCTTGCCTCGATCGATTAACCATTGGAGAAATCCCGCCATAGTTTTTTCATTGAGATTCCCCCCCAAGGACAACACCCCCCAGAGAACTCGGTGTAGCCAAGTCATTTGGATCATCATTTTACTTCCCAAGTGGGATGCTTTTCGTAGAATAAAACGCCCATGCGTCCCCGTTGAATTTCTTGGTCGATCATCCGGGGAATTTGCTCCAGACTAAAGGCGGGATGCCAGTGATAGCCAACAGCCGTTGGGCATTTAATTAGTTTTAAGCCTAGTTTCTTGAGGCGGACTCCTAATTCCAAGTCTTCCCAGCCGTAGAGTTGAAAGCCCGTATCAAACAAGCCCGCTTTTTCTAGCCAATGTTTGGCGATCGCTACATTGCCCGTGGCAAAGTAGGCAGCAGAAAAGTCAGTAATTTTGTAAGGTTCCGCCGTAGGTTGGTCAAAGTTGCAGGTATTAATCACGGCTCCGTAGGTAAAGAGGCGATCGTTCCCCAGTTCTTGCTGTCCTGCCGTTAAAGCATCGGCATGAGCCTGTAAAAATACCGGAGTCACCACCAGATCGCTATCAATAAAAATAATCGTGTCTCCTAGGGCTTGCTCAACTCCCAAATTTCTGGCGGCGGCGGCTCCCCGGTGATCCTGTTGATAAATCTTCAGGTGGGGTAGGAGAGTGGGATTAGCTGCTAACCACTCCAAAGTGGCATCAGTGGAGCCGTCGTCTACCAAAACCACTTCGTAATTACTCACCAATTGATTAGTTAATTGTTGGTTTTCCAGAGCCAGCAGGCATTTCTGAAGAATGGGCAGACGGTTGTAAGTAGGGATGACGATGCTGATAAACACAATAAAATATAAGATTGGGTTAATGTGTAGTAGGATGAAATTTACAAAAAATTATATAGATTTATAAAGTTATTAAATGCCATGGATATTCAAATTGGGCGGGGCAAACAAGCAAGGCGAGCCTACGGAATTGATGAAATTGCTCTAGTTCCGGGAAATAGAACTGTAGATCCTAGCTTAGCAGATACCAGTTGGTCGATCGGCGGCCTCACCAGAGAAATTCCGATTATTGCCAGTGCCATGGATGGGGTAGTTGATGTGGACATGGCAGTAAAACTCTCTCAGTTGGGAGCCTTGGGAGTCCTCAATTTAGAAGGGATTCAAACTCGCTACGCCAACCCTGCCCCAATTTTAGAAAAAATCACTAATGTCGGTACCACAGAGTTTGTCACCCTCATGCAAGAACTCTACGCCGTGCCAGTCCAGCCCGAATTAATTACCCAGAGAATCAAGGAAATCAAGGCTCAGGGAGGGATTGCTGCGGTCAGTGCCACTCCTGCCGGAGCCGTGAAGTATGGGGAAATTGTTGCTGCTGCCGGAGCAGATTTGATCTTTGTCCAAGCCACGGTCGTCTCCACTAATCATTTATCACCAGCCGAGATTACTCCCTTAGATTTAGCAGATTTTTGCCAGAAGATGCCGATTCCTGTGTTGTTGGGTAACTGTGTCACCTACGAAGTCGCCCTAGACTTGATGCGAGTGGGGGCGGCGGGAGTTTTGGTCGGCATTGGACCCGGAGCCGCTTGTACTTCCCGGGGGGTTCTGGGGATTGGCGTTCCCCAAGCAACGGCGGTGGCAGATTGTGCGGCGGCCCGGGATGACTATTTCCAAGAAACGGGGAAGTATGTACCGATTATCGCTGATGGGGGCTTGGTCACCGGGGGCGATATCTGTAAGTGTATTGCCTGTGGAGCCGATGGGGTGATGATTGGTTCGCCGTTTGCGAGGGCGAAGGAAGCACCGGGACGGGGTTTTCACTGGGGCATGGCAACTCCTAGCCCTGTCCTCCCTAGAGGCACTCGGATCAAGGTCGGGACTACAGGTACTTTGGAGCAAATTCTCCGGGGTCCGGCTGTCTTGGATGATGGGACTCATAATTTTTTGGGGGCTTTAAAAACCAGTATGGGAACTTTGGGAGCTAAAGACCTGCGGGAAATGCAACAGGTGGAGGTGGCGATCGCTCCTTCGCTGTTGACAGAGGGCAAGGTGTATCAAAAAGCCCAACAATTGGGGATGGGGAAATAATTATGCAATTAGTGTTTGTGCCAGTGGAGGAGTTTTATTTTGCCCTGACTCTGGCAGTGAAAACCCTAGAGGATATCGAAAAGCCGGGGTTGGTGGCGCAGGTGCGATCGACCCTCCGAGAAAAATTTGGTCAACCTTCTACCGTTGCTGCCGGGCATCAAAATACTTTTAACTACGTGTTTCGAGTCCCGGAAGGTACACCCCAAGGGCATCCTCTCGTGGTATCTATTTCTGACTGGCAAGATAAAATTCACCTCAGCAGTGATTATGGCTGGGTTATTAATGCCGAGCGTAAGCCTGTACGGACGGAAGAGTTTGGCGATCGAGCCGAATTTAGCTCCAAGCTCAAATTTCATCTCCAAGATTTACTCCAAATAGAAATCTAGATGTGTTTAATAATTTCCCCTGAAAGAATTTTCATTATAGTCGTTGCATAAAAGTTAGGACGAATTTGGCTTCGACTTCGCTCAGCCAACGTATCTAGTCTTGTCCTAATTAATCTGTCTAGCACTATAAATAGGAGTTGCTGATCAAAACTCACTTAGGGGTTGAGGGTCGATCGAGGTAAAAATTGGAGCAATAGTAAAATGCAAAGAGAAACTCAATGTATTTTATGGTAAAACCGAATTGTTGGCTCAAGTGCGGCAGTTATCCCCAGTTATCCCCTAATGATAACTTGCTATAGAAACAAGAATTTCCGCAAGATGGAGTTCAGATCAGAGCTAAACTTAGATTTCTTCGGGAAAAAGATTCGATCGAGTGGTTTTGGATTGTATCCTTAACCCTCAAGCTGTCGTCCCCGCCATGTCCAACCCCAGCCTGTTTCCGTTTTGATGACTGAACCGATCGCAATCGCCCCCACGAGGATGCCCCCCAGCCAACCCAACCACCAATACTTCACCGGAATCTTCGTAATTTCTTCCCCCAACTGCCGCAGATAAAACTGCATCGTGATGATTACTATGGCGATCGCCAGCGTCAAATTTCCCAACACCGTCCAGCCAATTGGTCACGCTTTGCCAGAGAGATAGCCCCAAAATCAACCAAGGCAGGGGATAAATGAGAATCGATGATCAAAGTCAGGTAGAGCATCGAGCC
>JAAUUE010000343.1 GCA_012031635.1 Coleofasciculaceae cyanobacterium SM2_1_6
AACGAAGCCTTTTGTCAAATTTTAGGCTACGCAAAGTCAGAGCTGATGGGCAGAAAATCCGAGAGTTAACCCATCCAGAAGATTTGGAAGTTAGTGATAGTTATGTCAACTTCCTGCTCACGAGAGAGTTAAATTGTTTCACCATCGAAAAACGCTATCGTAGCAAAGATGGCTCCTACCGTTGGGTGCAAGCAGCCGTGGCAGCGGTGAAGGATGCAGATAAGCTGTTGCAATACATGGTGCTACTAATTACCGATATTCAAGACCAGAAACAAACCGAACTCCAACTCCAGTACCGATTGCACCTAGAGTCGATCGTCACCATTGTCTCCCAGCATCTCCTCACCAATGAAGTGATTAATCTCGGCTGGATTATGGAAATCTTGGGGAAAGCCGTGGAGTGCGATCGAGCCTACGTCAACCATTTCACCCCAGACCTAGCTCACTTCACAATTTATTACGAATGGTGTCGCCCCGGACTCTCCCCCCTCCGGCAAGAATCTGGCTTTGACGCTGAGGGTGAGGGCGAAGGCAGCCAAACCGTCACCCCCTACGCCCATCTCTACCAAAATTCCCCCACTGCTCCCTATCCAGAATGGCTGAATACCCTCAAAGGCAACCAAGAGATCGTCATTAGCGATCTCCAAGATCTATCCTCTAGTCCAGAGAAAATTTGGCGGGGGCAAAATCAGTGCCAAGCCTGTCTGGAAGTGCCAGTGTTTAGCTCCCGGAGAACTTTGTGGATTAGTCTCTGCTTTGAATCCACCACCCCCAGGAACTGGTTTCCCGAAGATGCTCAACTACTAAGATTGGTAGGCGAAATGATCTGTAGTCACCATGAACGCCTGCAAAACCAACGGGAGCTAAAAGCCTCAGAGTTGCTCTATTCTAGTATTTTCAATCACTCTACCGACAATATTTTCCTTGTCCAAGTCCATTACTCCCCCAACTCCACCCCCAAGCTCTATGCAGATTTTCAGAAAAATATAAGCAACTATCCCCAAGAAATTTACTTTACCTACGAAACCATTAATCCTGCTCAAGAACGAGACCTAGGTCTGACCGCTGCTGAGATCAGGGGGAAATCTCCAGAGGATTTTTTGTCCTCGGAGTTGGCGGCCTGGACAAATCATCAATACCTTGCCTGTGTTTTGAGCGGTAATGTCCTGACCTACGAGGAATCGGTGGGCATGGTTCTCCAAAGTCGGGTCTATCAAACTACATTGATCCCTATCTATGATGAATCAAAAACTAGAGTAGTAAAAATTCAGGGTTCGGCGAGAAATATTACCCAAATCAAGCAGGCAGAGCAGGAGAAGATTCGCCAAGCTCGCTACCAAAATTTGATTACTACCCTAACTCTCAAAATTCGTCATTCTTTAGATTTGCCCGAAATATTAGAAACAACGGTGCAGGAACTCCGGAAGACGGTGCAGGTCGATCGAGTAGTGTTGTGGCGGTTGATTTGTGATATTCCCAGGGGCAGATTTAAGCAACAGCTAGGCAATTTTGTCAATGAGGCGGTGTTACCCAATTTTCCGAGTATGCTAGACCTAGATTTTCCGGGGGAGTTGGTGGCTGAAGAGGATTTAGCCCAGTTTTTCCAAGGGCGGGTAGTCCAGTTTAGCGATCGCAATTCAGAAAATGGATTACCAGCAATCAATCAAACATCAACTAGAAAATTAGAAGACAGCAACAACGCTCAAACTTCCCCCCAAAATTCCCCCAATTCCCAATCTGCTGAAGAATTTCGGCAACACTATCAAATCCGCTCAGCCTTGACGCTGCCAATTTTCATTGCCCCAGATCCTCACTCCCCAAATTCCTTAGGAGAAAAGCTGAGATTAGGGCAACCCGTAGATAACCCAGAAAATACCACAAATCCCCCAACAGTCACCAGTGGAGCCATGTTTTGGGGATTACTGACGCTCCATCAATGCCATAGTTCTCGAATCTGGGAATCTTGGGAAATAGAACGCCTCCAGCACTTAGTTGATCAGTTGGGGGTAGCCATTCATCAAGCTCAACTCCTCAAGCAAGAACGCCGCAACACGGAGGAACTAGCCGCTTATAATGCCGAGCTAGAAGAATTTACCTACATCGCCTCCCATGATTTGCAAGCTCCCCTGGGGACAATTTCTAACTATGCTCAACTCCTGCAAATGCGCTATAGTCAACAATTAGACCCGGCGGGCTTGAAGTTTTTACAATATATTGCCAACGGAGCGCAACGGATTCAGGCTCTAATTGAAGATTTATTACTCTATACCCATATCAGTCGAAATCAGGAATACTTAGCAACTACAGATTGTAATCTTGTCTTTGCAGAAGCCTGTGCTAATCTGGAGTTTGAGATTAATCAAAAGAAAACAGTGATTAACTATGGCTCTCTACCTGTGGTTTGGGGGAATTATTATCAATTGGTACTGTTATTTGAACATCTCTTGAGTAATAGCCTCAAATATCGGGGCGAGTCTGTCCTGAGGGTGAGTATTGATACGGTGTTCCAAGACGGGAAGTGGTTGTTTAGCTTTCGGGATAATGGGATTGGTTTTGATCCTCAACAGAGCGATCGCATTTTTCAAATCTTTCAACGCCTGCATCCCCAACAAGACTACTCAGGCACTGGAGTGGGTTTGGCAGTTTGTCGAAAAGTAATCGAGTTTCACGGCGGGAAAATCTGGGGAGAATCTCAACCCGGTACTGGGGCAGTCTTTTATTTCACCCTTAATCCCGTTACCTCTATCAAGTAGCTACAACTTCAGTCGCCAAAGCTCAATAAATGCTGATTTTTCAGATATCCTCTAAGGGGCTTAAGTCCTTTATTGATCGCTCCCAAACCAGAAAATTCCCGTAAATGCTTCTAAGTATTTGTTGCTAAATGGCAGAAGTATTTATTGCTAAATGGCAGAACTAGGGTAATTTAAACAACCAGATAGTTAAAATCATTTTCATAATCCAGACTAATTTACATAAACGAAGTCATGAATCAATTCGATCGAGCCGGGGTGGTTTTCTCTCAGAGTCCTCGCAAAGTCCTGATAGCTGAGGATGAAGAAGCCCATCTTTTTTTGACTCAAGAGGCTCTCAAGATTAACCAACTCCCCCATAAACTCTACGCTGTCACCAATGGGGAAGAATTAATGGATTATCTTTACCACCGAGCTAACTACAGCAATCGAGAAATTTATCCAGACCCCGACTTGATTCTTCTGGATATTAATATGCCAAGGAAAAATGGGTTTGAAGCCCTCGCAGAGATCAAAGCTGACCCAAATCTTGCCTCTATTCCGGTGGTGATGCTCTCTACTTCTAAGCGCCAAGAAGACCGGATCAAAGCAGAGACTCTCAAGGTAGATTTATTTATTGTTAAGCCCTTAACCTTTGATGTCTGGGTAGATGCCATTAAAGCTATTTCGATCTATTGGCAGCAGTAGGGGCGCAAGGCTTTGCGTCCTGATTTTGAATTATAGTACTAGACAGATTAATTAGGACAAGACCAGATACGTTGGCTGAGCGAAGTCGCAGCCGAATTCGCCCTAACTTTTATGGCAACGACTATAATTTTGCGTCCTGATTTTGAGCTAATCTTGGAAAACCCAGATACTACCGGAGTAGCAGGCTACCCACACCTGTCTGGTTTCGGCATCGTAGGTAATCCCGATCGGGTCTGCCGCCACCCGCACTGTTTCCACAATTGCCATATCTGCCGCCCGGACTTTGCTGAAACTTTGGGAATCGTAGTTAACCACGTAGAGAAATTCGCCATCCGCCGATAACACCATACTCCGGGGGGCTTTCCCTGTAGAAATTTTCTTGAGGACTTTCCCAGTGTTGAGGTCAATTTTCCCCACTTGAGCTTCTCCGTTGAAACTAACGTAGAGGTATTGATCATCGGGAGAAATCTGCACATGGCGGGGGGCATTGCCCATGCCAGCTAGTCGCCCCAAGCTCAGGTCTTGGAGATTTAGCACTACGAGGTCGAGGGAACCCATGATGGCGATGTAGGCTTTTTGGGATTGGCTATCAATGGCGATGCCTCTGGGGTAGGCTCCGAGGGGTAAACGCCGGACTTCTTGGCTAGTTTGGGTATCAATGATGCTCAGATCCCAGCTACACCAGTTGGTGACGAGGAGATAGCGATCGTCCGGTGACACGGCTGTGTATTTAGGCACGGCTCCGACCTTGATGGCTCGATCGATCTGCAAACTCTGGGTATCCACCCGGTAAACAAAACTAGGATCATAGTTGCCCTTGGGGTTGCAAATATCCTGCCCCGGATTGTTAAACCCCGCCCCAGACATTTCATAGTTAGACACCCAAGCGTAGCGACCTTGATGGGAAAAAGCCGCCTCCACTGGGGAGCCTTGGAAGGTGCCGGGATGGTTGGAGTGACCGAAATCCGTTAGTTTAATTTGATCTTTGATGGTTTTTACCAGCCGAAAGGCGCGATCGTACACGGTGATGGTGTGGCGATACATCATGTTTTGGGCAAAAAATAACCCCTGCCCCGAATGCACGATCGACTTCGGGGAAATATCCCCTTCAATCACCTTCAGGAGGGTCAACTTCTGGGCATGACGAGGACTAGTAATCTTCCCTTGGACGGCGGCTTGATAACGCTGGTATTCCTTGATTTTGCCCTGGGCAGTCTGGTAATTACTATGGTCTTTAGGGACGGATTGCATCTGTTGGATGGCTTGCTGCCAAAGGGCTTGGGCTTGCTGCCACTGGGGGAGGAGTCCGGGCAGATTTCCCCACTTCTACTGCTTGCTTGGCTTGCTGCATTCCCACCAGAAC
>JAAUUE010000344.1 GCA_012031635.1 Coleofasciculaceae cyanobacterium SM2_1_6
TGAAGTAGGGAAAATCAAAATTTTCTGGAAGATTAAAGCCCAAGAGCAGGGCACTCCCCCCTTGCCATATTCACGTAGCCACTGAAATCTAGATAGAGCTGAAAACCGTAGGCAACAATCCCCAACCACAGGTCTACACTGCCTGCCCGTTCGGCATTGCTAAAACAGAGATCAACCAAAATCCCTAAGCGATCGGCTAATAGCGCCTTTTTGATGATGCCGATGGCAATCAGCCACACAGCTTCCGAGAGTTGATAGAGTTGGGGCGGGGATTGTTGTTTTACCTGCCGATAAAAATCATCGTAGGGAGTAATGGGACCAGAGATAAACTTGGGGAAAAATAACTTATAGGCAGTGAATTGCAACAGACTTCCGGAGCTAACTTGTCCTTTGAAACTATCCACAAGGTAGGCGATCGACTCAAAGGTAAAAAAACTAATTCCCAAGGGAACCACCAAATTATCCATCACCCATTGGCTAGAATTTTGCGTAACTTCGAGGGGAAAGCCCGTGAATTGTTGATAAAGGTTGGCGATCGCTCCCAAGAAAAACGGAATATATTTAAACCCCACCAATACCAAAATATTGAGGGCAATCCCCAAACCTAGCAGAATTTTTTTGCGTTGATGATTTTGATGATTTTGATTAGCTGGTGTGGAGGAGTTGGATTTAGGAGGCGTGAGGGATTTTCCTAGCTGCCAATTAATCGCTGTAATTACTAAAAACAGAGGAATATAGTACCACTGGAGGGAGCTATAAAAA
The DNA here is from genome assembly GCA_012031635.1 of Coleofasciculaceae cyanobacterium SM2_1_6. Lineage (GTDB taxonomy): Bacteria > Cyanobacteriota > Cyanobacteriia > Cyanobacteriales > JAAUUE01 > JAAUUE01. The sequence continues at coordinate 763 of JAAUUE010000344.1, forward strand.
ATTAGACTGGAAGCAAGAATCAGTAATAGTCGCAGTTCTATTTGAGCAGGAATTGCCCAATAAATTACCGCAACTATCAATAGAAATAACGCATAGAAGGGCGAATTAAAACTCATGACTACTAAGTAGAATTAGAGTGAAAAAATGGGAATGGGAATTATGAGTAGATCTAAAAAATTTGTAGCAACATAAGGTTATAGCAACTAAAGTCGCAACTAAAACTTCTATCAGTGCGGATTAAGATAGGAGAGATTGATTGATAAGTTGAGAGTCTAAATCTTTGCCAATAAATACTAGTTGAGTTTCCCGGGATTCTGTAGCCTGCCAAGGTCGATCGAAGAAGTAATCAAACCGATTTCCTACCCCTTGCAACACTAGCCGCATCGGTTTATTAGCAATATTTACAAAGCCCTTAATTCGATAAATTTCCTGCCCTTGAACAAGGGTTTCTAGCTTATTAACTAATGCTTGAATTTCCAACTGGGTAGGCAGGGTAATATGCAGAGAATTAATATCATCATCGTGGTCGTGTTCCTCTTCTAGGTCGTGGTGTCCCGATCGCTGCTCTAGATTTTCTTCCACTGCCGCATTAAAACCAAGGAGAACTTCTGGGGCAATTTCCCCTCCATGACAAGGGATAATTTTCACACCGGGACGGAGTTCCTGTTGTAGCCAAGTTTCTACTTTTCTCTAGTTTCTGCATCGACCAGATCAACTTTGGTCAGCAATACCAAATCCGCACAGGCTAACTGGTCTTCAAATAGTTCTTCTAGGGGGGGTTTCGTGTTCTAGATTAGGATCAGCTTGTCTCTGGGCTTGGACTGCGTTGATGTCACTGGCAAAGGTTCCCGCCGCCACCGCCGCACAATCCACCACCGTAATTACCCCGTCCACCGTAGCGATCGTGCGAATTTCCTGCCATCGGAAGGCTTGGACAAGGGGCTGGGGCAAGGCTAATCCAGAGGTTTCAATCACTATGCAATCGATGGAGTCTCGGCGCTTCAGTAATTCCTGCATGGTCGGGAAAAATTCCTCCTGCACTGTGCAACAAAGACAGCCATTATTTAGCTCAATAATATTACTAACTACCTCGTTTTCCTCATCACAAACTTGGCACGATCGCAACAATTCCCCATCAATACCAATCTCGCCAAATTCATTCACCACCACGGCAATTTTTCTGCCCTGATTATTTTGCAATAGATGCCGAATCAAAGTAGTTTTTCCACTACCAAGAAAACCTGTAATGACAGTCACGGGAATTTTTGTACTCATAATTTATTTTATTTTAATTGCCACACTTGTAATTCATAGCATAAATATTTCTCAAAAATTACCCTCGCTGATAAACCTTCATTGAGGAGGCGATCGATCTTTTGCCAAACAGGAACTTAAATAATTTATAAATTGGTGGCACGGTAATTTCTACCAAGGCTCCCACATACTTGATCGTACTCATGCCGTAGGTTTGAAACTCTTGCATGTAGAGATCGATCGTCGGGATAATATGTTCAGAAATATCTTTTGTTTCTATTAGCTTAAATCCTGCCTTTTCCATAGTTTGGTAAAGTTCTTTTACCTCGTGACAGTTGGAAAACATACCCTCTTTATAATTAGGATTAGTCCGCAACATATCCACCATTAAAACATAGCCACCGGGCTTAAGAATTTTGACAGATCCCACGGCAATATCCTCAGATGCCATGTATTGAGTACTTTCACTAAAAAGAATTAAATCGTAGGTTTGTTCGGCTTGAAATTTTTCAAAAGTAGTTAGATAAAACTTGGCTTGCCCTTGGGTTTTTGCCAGAAACTTTTCCTGTTGAAAGCTATCAGGAGCCAGACCATCAACTTCATAACCCTTGCCGATTAAATAAGTGGCATTCCCCCCAATTCCACACCCCACATCGAGAATAGTTTTCACTCCTTGGGGAATATGATTGCCAATTAACTCTGTGTAGGCAGCCTGCGCTTCCCGAAATTTAGGCATGATCAAATCTTCAGTGGCAACGGGGAGTTTTTCCCAATAACCATAGTGAAGATAGGGCGATTGAGTGAGGGATAGGTAATAGTCTAGGGCTGCATTTTGATAGCGATTAACTCTAGTTAGTTTCATGGGCATAGGGGGGTAAAAATTTTTCTAATTATAAAAAGAAAAATTATTAGATAAAGATATTAAATAAGAATTTATTCGATCGAGACAGAGCAGTCCTAAATGATCTCACCCGCTGCCGGCGGGTGGAATAACCTACCAAAAGCCATCTAATTTAGAAAATGATTGAGGATCGCTATGTTTACGGTTAGGCTAGTAATTCTGCATCGCAGTAGACAAATCATACTGTTTTAGTGCAGAAAAATGTCAAGTTTTATGAATTTATTGGTGCTTACCAGAAATCCAAGAATGCCACCACGTCACTGGGGATGATGATTACCTGCTCAAAGTGCGCTGTGCCAATACCCGGAGCCTCGAAGCCCTGATTAGCAACCAGATTAAGGGACTCCCCGGTATTCTCAGAACTCGCACCACCTTAGCCCTATCTACGGTGAAGGAAACCCCAGCGTTGCCAATTTAGTTTTGATTAGGAATTTTGATAAGGGAAAATCTATGGATTTGTACTTTCTAGGAAAAGGAATAGCGATCGGTTTCGCCGTTGCCGCCCCCGTGGGTCCGATCGGGATATTGTGTATCCGCCGGAGTTTAGCTTCCGGTTGGTTAACAGGCTTTGTTTCCGGCTTGGGTGCTGCCACTGCGGATGGCATTTACAGTTGTATTGCTGGTTTTGGCTTGACTGTGGTGGGGGATTTTTTGGTAAGCCAACAATTTTTAATCCGTTTAGTGGGAGGGATTTTTCTTTGTTATCTAGGTATCAAAATTTTTCTCAGCCCTGTTAGTCAAGAAGTTAAGGAAAAAGCAGCAAAAACTGGAGAAATCAAGGGATTTATTGGTAATTATCTCTCAACTTTTTTGTTGACTATCACTAATCCCCTGACTATTTTCGCCTTTGTTGTAATCTTTGCTGGTTTGAATATGACCCAAACAAACAACTCTGGGAATGCTGGTTTATTAGTATTTGGCGTATTTCTCGGATCTAGCCTCTGGTGGTTGACTCTTGCCTCGATCGCTAACTGGTTTCAATCCAAATTAAATAACACTTTCCTGCAATGGGTAAACTGGATTGCTGGGATGATTATTATCACCTTTGGAGTTATTGCCCTAGGAGATATTCTTAAACTTTTCTATGAATTATAGCGATCCTCAATCATTTTCTAAATTAGATTGCTCTGGTCGGTTATGCTACTCACCGGCGGCGGGTGAAATTATCTAGAACTGCTTGAGAAAACAAATGACAAGTCTCAAAAGTCTTGGTAAATCCATATCCCACAGTTGCTTGATGCACTATCAAATTATCAAATGCCCAATGCGATCGCTTAGTTACTTTCATTAATCCAACGATAATCCAACGATCGCTCCCATCACTAGACCTTGCTTGCTATAATAATCAACCAGATAACTACTAGGAGTTGCAGGGAATTATGACTAGCGATCGAGCCACACGCATTATTGATATTCTCCAGCAGGGACAACCCGATGCACAGGTGACAGTCCAGGGCTGGGTACGCACCAAGCGGGAATCCAAAGGCTTTAGTTTTATGGAACTCAACGATGGTTCCTTCATGGCAAACCTGCAAGTAGTTATTAACGCCGATGTGCCAGATTATGAAGTAGTGATCAAAAAAATCAATACCGGAGCCTCCGTAGAAGTGGCGGGGACTCTGGTGACTTCTCAGGGCAAAGGACAACGCATCGAACTCCGGGCTACCAGCATTATTGTATTTGGGGAAGCCGATCCCGAAACCTATCCTCTCCAGAAAAAGCGCCACTCCTTTGAGTTTCTGCGATCGATCGGGCATCTACGCGCCAGAACTAATACTCTTTCAGCCGTGTTTCGGGTGCGGAATGCCTGTGCGGCGGCGATCCATCAATTTTCCAAGAACGGGGCTT
>JAAUUE010000345.1 GCA_012031635.1 Coleofasciculaceae cyanobacterium SM2_1_6
ATAAATTCGACTTCGCTCAGCCAATGTATCTGGGCTTGTCCTAATTAATCTGTCTAGCACTATAATTCTATATCTAGCACTATGTAAGGGATTGAGGCTTAATATTCGAACAATGGCAAAATCCAAGACAAGATGTCCACTTTTTTATTATAAATTCTTGATGAATAATTTAGTTAACTAACAAAATTATTCGAGAATTATCAAGGTTTTATTATGGAACTTTCTCTTACAGAAGTTTTTGGATCAGGTGCTACTCAAACTGCCAGCACCATCCTTTTTAATTATTACTTGATCGGCTATTGCTTAATTTGTTGAGGGAACCCGGGTACTAACAAAGACTGAGCTAACTCCCCCTGCTGGTTATAAAATCTTACTTGTCCTTGCTCATTACAGAGCCACACTTCCAAAGCCTGAGCTTGAAAATACAGTCTCTGCTTATACTCCATTTCTTCTAAGGTATTACTCCCAGATTTAACTTCTACACAAAGCTCTGGAGCGATGGAAGCAGACACTTGATCCTGAATTTGCTCAAATCTTGCTGTGGAACACCAAACTACATCCGCAACCTTGACTCCATCGGTAGTGTCGATCGCACATTCCGGCATGATCTCTCCAGTCTCTAAGAAAGATTCCAATAGACGCTGAATTCTTCCTTGATAAAAAGAGTGTCTAATCTTCACCGGACTCATAACAATTTGCCCCCACCTATTCAACTCAACTTTGAATGGTAAATCTTGCAGGGTTTTATTTTCACAAACTTCTTGCCACTCCATGATTTTGTCACCTAGAATGATTAACTCGATCTTATAGTCGTTGCCATAAAAGTTAGGACGAATTCGGCTTCTACTTCCCTCAGCCAACCTATCTGGTCTTGTCCTAATTAATCTGTCTAGCACTATAACGCATTTATCAAAACCCGTTCATCAAGACTTGTTTATGAAGTAGTAGTACATAAAAAAAGAGCCTAACCATAGTCAAGCTCTTTACGAAATCTGTAATTAATCAGCCCTAGAGAGCAATTTTGCCGCCGTCATTGCGGGTAATCACCACCGTCGCCGATCGAGGACGAGAAGTTCCACCATCAGGCCAGTGACTGGTAAATTTGCTAGGGTCTGTCGCTGATTCGCTATTTTCACCGGGGTGCTGGATATTCACAAAAATCACCTTGCCATCAGGAGACTCAGTAATTCCGGTAATCTCGCAATCCCGGGGACCAACTAAGAAACGTCGGAGAGCTGCGGGGTTTGCCTGTTGTCCCATGCGGGTCATCACGGTTTGGTCAGCATTGTTATTGATGGGTACTGATTTATTTGTCACCATCTTGGTGCCGCCATCACCAACGGCTCCGGGGATTGCTGCCAGCATCATGCAGTTGGTTTTATCAGTGTAGTAACCATCATCGGTTTGCACCCACAGCAGCCCGGGGGTAGCTTCACTAAACCAGAGACCATCAGGACTAGAGAAATCATTTTCATCTGTTAGCCCCGACAGGTTGATATCGGGACTGGCATCAACCTTGGCTCCAAAGAGGTAGATATCCCAAACAAAGGTAGTAGCTGCGTGATTATTGCCTGCTTCTTTCCAGCGAATGATGTGACCATTCACGTTGCCTTTGCTCACGGTTGATCCCTTGGCATCAGCATAGTAGCGGGGGTTGGCAGCATTTAGAGGAGTTCTCACACCCCGACCACTGCTACTAGAAACGTTGTTGGTCAAGGTCATGTAAACATCCCCATTGACGGGGTTAACGCCGCCCCATTCTGGACGATCCATCTTGGTTGCACCCACTGCATCCGCAGCGAGCCGGGCATTAATTAAGATATCAGCTTGATCAGCAAAGGTATAACTAGCGTAGCTGGTAATCTTGGGATTGTTCATGGTCAAGGGTAACCATTCTCCAGTGCCGTCATCGTTGAACTTCGCAGCGTAGAGAATCCCGGCATCAAGATATTTGTTGCCAGCAGCAATACCACCAGTGGCATCTCTGGAATCCCAGACGGCTGTAGATACAAACTTGTATACATACTCGTTGCGAGAGTCATCACCGGAATAGAACACTAGGGGTTGACCAGCAACAGCCTTGGCAGGCCAGCAGCCTTCATGGGCAAAACGCCCGATCGCTGTGCGTTTTTTGGGGGTGACATCAATGTTAAAAGGATCAATTTCTACTACCCAACCAAAGGTATTAGAGACGTTGCGGAAATCCTGAGTAGGAGTACTACCAGTTTTGTTAGTATCCCAGCGACGGTAGACATCAGTGTTGGTTTTGTCAGCCATAGACCAGTTGTAGCGACCAGAAGTGGCGTTGCCGATGCCGTAGCGCTTAAAGGAAGCTACCTCCTTTTCGGTTCTGGCGGTATCTGCTTCCCGGCGGTGGAAATAGCCAGCCCAGTTTTCTTCACAGGTCAGGTAGGTTCCCCAAGGGGTATAGCCATTGGCACAGTTGTTGAGGGTACCTCTAGTTTTTTCCCCAGTGGGAGAGAAAGCTGTCACCAGCATTGAGCTGCCTTTGGCAGGACCAGAAATTTCCATTTCGGTCAAAGCCGTCACCCGGCGGTTGTAACGGGAATTCTGGTTGACTTGGTAGGTAGAACCCTGTTTAGTAATTTCGACGATCGTCACCCCGTGGGCAGCGACTTCTTTGTCAATTTCCATGGAGGGACGGGAACTGGTGCTTTCTTGCCCATAGTTAGTCGGTCCGTTGGGATGGACAAAACCGAGGTCTTCACACACTTCGTGGTTGATGCAGAGCAAGGCTCGATCGACCCCGTTAGCATCCCAGCCATTGCCCGCTTGGTTCATCCCAAAGTAGTGCATGGCATCATGATGGTCACCCGCCCGGACTTCAAAGTCATTGTCCATGCCATTATTTTTGTAAGGGGTGACATTGCTCTTCAGAGGATCACCGGTGGCGAGTAAAACTCTAGCGGTGTAGCCAGCCGGAACCGTGAGGGTATCAGCAATGCTCTTGGCAACGGGGGCAAAACTGAGGCGGAGATCGGTCGCAGCAGTGGCTACTTGACCATCATGCTTGACGGTATCCACAAGAAAAGCCAGCCCTGTCCCCAGCATGGAAGCCGCAGCGAGGGAGGAACTGCCTTTGAGGAAACCCCGGCGACCCATGCGTGCGCGATTTAGAACCTGTTCAAAGGAATCGTTGTTACTAGTGTTGTGGCTAACCTCATCAGGATCCACGAATCTTCTCTTAGGAGCGTAGTTTTTCGACATAATAAAATTTAGGTAGTAGAAATTACATGAGTAAAACTTCTTAATACTTTACAGAATTAAGGTTATATTTTAGTTAACAGCAGTTTATATAAGTGTTAATTATATCAGCCCTAAATTGTCTCACCCGCCTTCGGTGGGTGAAATAACCCGCCAGAAGCCATCTAACTTAGTAAGGGAGTTAGGGTCGATGTATATAATTTAAGATTTACTTAACAACTGTTGCAACTCTCCTCAGGTCATATTCTTAAAACCCTAAACTTACCTCTAACCAAGGATTTCGTGGATAATCCAATCAAGGGCATGGAAGACTCGATCGAGGACGGCTTCAGCTTGGCGAGAAGAGACAAAACAGGTCAGAGACTGGGCATCTTCAACGATTCGCATTCCTTGAATTTTTGGGAAGCGTTGCAGGAGTTCCTTGCGTTTTTCTTCTCCTTGGAAGGGAGCGATCGCAATCGGCACACCAAACTGGAGCTTGAGGTCATTGGTTAACTGACTCATGGCAACCACCAGCAGGGGATGGCTAATGGCTTCCTGCTTGAGGACAACCGAAAAAGAGCCGTCTACTCGACCGATACCCCAATAGATTTGAAGTTTTCTTGCCTTTGTCCACTCCAAAATTCTCTGGGTAACGATCGCCCCATCGCTGGCTTTGCGGGCGGTGAGTTCTTGGAGAAAAGCCGATTCATTCCATTGGTTGCCCGGTCTGGGATTGATGGCTTTATGGCGGATACTGGGGGTAATGCCGATGAGGCGGGGAATGAGAATCTTCGTGTTGTCGCTGGTGTACTGATTTACTTCCACCGCAAAAACTTCCGCATTGCTCATTTGTTGATTGAGAAATTCCACCAAATGTTGCAGAGGCTGGGGGATGCGATCGCTAATCAACATTAAGCGAATCTTGCCTTGACTCAAGTTTTGCTGCACCTGCTGCCAAAAAATTTCTGTATCAGTGACTGAATCCACCGCTAAAAAATCTTGGAGGACTTCTTCCCCATCATGACCCCGGCGACGACTATTGGTAAAAAATTCATCCTTGAGGGCGGAGATCGACCAATAACTGACAGCATGGGCGGCTCGATCGAGCAACTGTGTCACCAAAATTTCCCCGTGATTATCCACATGGCTAGTTACCACTTGGACGAGGGTCGGAATGGCATCCTGATCCACAAATACATGATCCACAAAGCCCCGCTCTTGGTCATAGACTGCTGATGGTACAGACAAATGGGTCGCCATCGATAACCACCGTCGGGGGTCGATCGGGTCAATCTGCTCTCCGGCAAGCAGACTAGAGTTATCTGTCAGAATTTGATTCAGGGAGGCGGGAGAGTCCCAAAGCTTTGCCTGCATTTCTGTTAGTTGTCCGTTTTCTCTAATTTGGTAAATTGCCATACTTAGGGAGTTAGTGTGGGGGTTTTTATTGGAGTTTTTGGGGTGTTTAGGAAAGCTAATCAAGGCAGTTGGAATTAATTATTTGAGTTAATTATCTAACGGTTTGGCTAATTTTTTTGATCTGATTAGCTCTAA
>JAAUUE010000346.1 GCA_012031635.1 Coleofasciculaceae cyanobacterium SM2_1_6
GAAGGTTGGTACGAAAGACCTTATCGTTTTCCAAGAAGTTAGAGAATCATATTGGTGCAGTTTGGAACTTTGTGCATCACTACAATGCTTTGCTTCGAGCCTGAACATTACTATTCATCACTACCCACGATCACACGATACACGATAGCAGATCAAGCCTTTATTGCCGAAGTTCCAGAACTGCCGGGCTGTGCTGCCGATGGGGCAACCTACCAAGAAGCCGTGCAAAATGCCGAAATCATCATTCAAGAATGGATAGAAACTGCTCAAGAATTGGGGCGATCGATCCCCAAACCCAAAGGTCGCTTACTATTCGCCTAATACATTACGGGTAATTACCTTAGAAGATGGAGAAACTGTCCATAACGCTTTCTTCGATCGAAACTTTTATAAACGACAACAGCGAGGTGAATACAATGAAGATTCAATATTTTCCTGATACTGATACCTTAGCGATCGAGTTAACCTCTAAACCTATTATTTCCACTGAGGCAATCACTGACGATCTAATTTTGGATTATGATGCTGCGGGGAAAATTGTCGCTATCACCCTAGATAACTGTTCTAAAAATGTAGATGCGATCGATCTCCAAACCTTAGATTTGCCTATTCTCAGTTTATCGGCATAGTCAGCAGGCGTTGGCGCTGGCGACGGAGTTGGGGATTCCCCTAAATGAATCTTAACTAAAGGAGAATTAGATTATGACTCTTGAAATTAACATTTCTCCAGAGTTAGGAAAAGCCACACCAGCCAACCCTAAAGAATCTGAGCTATTGCAGCAGATTAAAATTAGTCTTGATCAAATTGATTGGCAACGATATCAACAACTGATCGAAAAACGTCATGCTGAGACTTTAACCCCTCTTGAGCAAAATGAATTAATAGATTTTAGCGATCGCCTCGAAGCAATCAATATCGATCAGATAGACAACTTAGTAAAACTAGCCCAGATTCAGAACACCACGGTTAGTCATCTCATGAGCCAATTAGGACTGAAGCCCGTTACTCATGCCTGAAAGTAGACCCAAATCTAGCCAGCGATTAAAAGTAGTCAAAAGGGCAAACTATTGTTGCGAATATTGCCAATCTCAAGAACGTTACTCCCCAGATTCCTTCTCCATTGAACACATCATTCCCCTAGCCAAAGGAGGGGCTAGCGATCTGGAAAATCTAGCATTTGCTTGTCAAGGTTGTAATAATCGTAAATTTACTAGCACAGAAGCACTAGACCAAACTACCCAAGAAACTGTTTCCTTATACCATCCCCGGCAGCAACAGTGGGCAGACCATTTTGCTTAGCATGGTAATTGTAGTTTGATAATTGGACTGACTCCCACCGGACGGGCAACTATCGAAAAACTACAGCTTAATCGATCGGGCTTAGTCAATCTACGTCGAATATTATTTGCTGTTAATGAACATCCACCAAAATTGACTTAATGAAATTTTCCCAAGAAAAATATATTGTAGATAGCGATCGCCCCAAAACCGCCGTAATTCTGTCGATCGAACAATACGAACAACTCCTCGAAGACCTCCACGATCTTGCCATTGTTGCTGAAAGGCGATCGGAACGCCCCATTAGTTTAGCGACCATGAAAGCCAAGTTAAATCATGGTAACACCCATAAAGACCTAGATTTTTGGTAAAAATGCGGCGAGAAAGGTTAAGATAGTTTGCGTTTACGATCTCCACTCTTTATCCTGTCTATAATTGATAGATTTTGGGTCATAGATTTTGGGATAGATTACCTAAACTATACTTAACTGGAAACCTTGTGCAACTAGAAACTAATCTCTCAAAAGTGGATGTTGTAGATCCGCTGCCAACGACGAAATTACCCTTTTCTTTACAGGATTTAAAACTTGCGATTCCCAGCCATTGTTTTGAGCCTTCTACAGGGAAGTCTCTAGCTTACTTTTTTTTAGATATTACGATCATTGCTGGGCTTTACCTAATTGCCGCTTTCTTCGATTCATGGCTATTTTTTCCGTTTTTTTGGTTGATGCAGGGAACCATGTTTTGGGCTTTGTTTGTGGTGGGTCACGATTGTGGGCATGGCTCTTTCTCCCGGTACAAATGGTTAAATGATCTCATCGGTCATGTATCACACACACCGATTCTTGTGCCTTATCATGGCTGGCGGATTAGCCATAGGACTCATCATGCCAATACTGGTAACTTGGATCGGGACGAAAGTTGGTATCCCGTGAGTGAAGCTAAGTATGAGCAGATGCCTTGGTATGAAAAACTGCTCCGCTTCTATACCCCATTAATTGCTTATCCCATTTATCTATTCAAGCGATCGCCCGATCGAGAAGGTTCCCATTTTTCCCCCAGTAGCCCCCTATTCCGCCCTTCAGAAAAAGGGGATGTGTTAACCAGTTCTGTCCTCTGGGGAGCCATGATCATTTTCTTAGGTTTGTTAACTTACCAATTTGGCTGGCTGTTCCTGATTAAATACTACTTAATGCCCTACATTATTTTTGTAGTCTGGTTAGATTTGGTAACTTTTCTGCACCACACAGAAGCAGATATTCCTTGGTATCGGGGTGATGATTGGTATTTCTTGAAAGGCGCTTTATCTACCATCGATCGAGATTATGGTTGGTTTAATGCCATCCATCACCACATTGGTACTCATGTAGCCCATCACATTTTCTTGAATATTCCCCATTACCATTTGCAGGAAGCAACTACAGCTATTAAACCAATATTGGGGGATTACTATCGCTACTCGGCAGAACCAATTTCTAAGAGTTTCTTTAAGTCCTACTGGAATTGTCACTTTGTCAACAATCAAGGCTCTGGCGTTTATCCCCAACCGCCGAGTTCTCGATCGCTCTAGCTGAGAAGTTACCTAAGAATTAATTTTGATTTGACCATAGTTTAGAGTCTCAAAGTTGTTATTGATACAAGCCTCGGCGATTAAAGTCACAGCTACAAGAACAAAACCTGCCTCCGTAGGTTAATCAAATCCTTGAATTTTGGTTAGTCTAAGCACCATCTGGACTTTGTTCTTGTAGTTACGGTTGAAACCGCCCTTTCTAGGAATTTTCTGTGGTGAGAATTTTGAGGCGGATGATCTGCTCTGTATCTCCTAGCTGCACTTCGATTACTTCACTGGAAAGACGACTGAGGCAGTTGAGGAGCGATCGTAGATGGGGGGTGCTGGCTCCGGTGTCTACGTACAGGCGATCGGACAAGCTACTAAGGCGCTTCCAGGTGGTGAAAACCTTGGCAACAGTCTGCTCTAGCTGGGAGGCTTGCTTAACTAAATCTGCGGCAGTATTGAGGCAGTCTAGGCGGAGGGCTTCAGTGAGAGCCATTTCTAAGTCGAGGGAAGAATTTTGCAAAGTCTGGACTTGAGCCGCCGCATCGAGATATTTAGACAAATTCCGGGCATTACTGGTGAGGTGTTTAACTGTATCTAGGTCTGGGCTTTCGGCAACTTCTTCTTGGATGGCACTGAGGTGGGAAGGGGGCAGCTTTTCTAGTTCTTTGACGAGGGGGGCAAGATGGCGAGCCGACATAAAACCTTCGGCGGCTTTCTCTTTCACCTCTGAGGGCAATAGTTCGGAGTTCATGGTTGTCCATTCATCGGTTAGCTGCTTCACTTCCCGACGGGTGATGTGATCCCCTTTGTGGGCGGCTTCACTGACGAGATGCTGGACTTCGGGGCTGGATTTAGCAGTTTCGAGGAAGGCTCTTTTGCTGAAATTATTGATAGATGAGGGGTCTAGCTGCCCTTCGCTGAGGAGAGTATCCGCACTATTGGCTAACTGAATCAGGGCATAGGCTTGACTTTTGCTAATTTCCCGGTCTTTTAACCAGTTCAGGAATCCGGCTCCCCGGCTGTCTCCGCCTTGTTTTTCTCGATCGCGAATCGCCCGGAGAATCCGTCCCCGCCAGATATCTGTCTGGAGATCAAATCGATCGCACACTGACCACGCATTATCTAGCTGTTGTTGGTACTCCAAGTCTGGAATTGCAGTGTCTTCAGGGTCTGGGAGTTGGAAATTGAGGTCGATCGGTTCGGCAAAAGCACTGGTCAGATCAATGGGAGAATCTAGTAACTCGGTCATGGGAAATCTGCTCTATATTAGTATATTTAAGATTATTTCTAGCTTGATCTTGAGCCTCATCTCTAGCTGGATCCTCTAGGTCGCCCCATTATCGCACAACTCCCTAGGAAAGCAGCATGAACAGGCTGTAAGTAAGCTACCATGTCACCAGATAGATATTCGATCGCTATACTCCGTGGCAAATTTATGCAAAAAAAGGTCTTGATATTTGATTTTGATGGCACGATCGCAGATACTTTGGAAGTAATTGTAAAGATTACTAATAATCTTGCCGATGAGTTTGGTTATCCACCTTCTAGTCAAGAAGATTTAGCAAAAATTCGTCATTTAGGAGCTTGGCAAGTAATTCAGAGATCGGGAGTCTCTGTATTTAAGTTGCCTCTACTAATTAGAAAACTACAGAAGAAATTATCCCAAGAAATTGAGACTATAAATTTATTTCCCAAAATGCAAGAAACCCTAGGGGAATTAAAAGCTAACGGGCATACTTTAGGAGTTGTTACTTCTAATTCTGGCGAGAATGTCAACAAATTTTTAGTAGCTCATCAAATGCAAGATATTTTTGATTTTGTGGCTTCTAGTACAACGCTATTTGGCAAGCATCGAACCTTAAAAAGAATAATCGAAAAACATCATCTTGATCT
>JAAUUE010000347.1 GCA_012031635.1 Coleofasciculaceae cyanobacterium SM2_1_6
CCCAGCCCCTTCTCCCTAGGGAGAAGGGGAGTAAGAGGAAAGTCCCTCTCCCTAGGGAGAGGGATTTAGGGTGAGGGTCATGATTCACGCAAGAGGTCTATTGCTTCTAGTCGGTTATTCCACCCGCCTGCGGCGGGTAAAATCATCTAGGACTGCTATAGTCTTACTGTCCACAACAGCGATCGATCCCCAGACTATCCAACAACAAATCACTCACAGCATTAGCTACGGCAAACTCGCTATAGAAACTTTTCGAGAAATCAAATTCCTGCATCTCGGTCACGATCGCAATTACCAAAGAACCCAGATCATTTTCCCCCTCCATTCGGTGTCGCACAAATACCTGAGCCGCACGCTGGGCAATGGATTGATTGCTTAACTCTGGCAAAAATTCCCCATCCAACCACGATCGCAGAGAAGTTTCTAGCCACAGTCCTTCTTCTTGGGGATTGGTAGCCGGGGGCAGGGTAATGGCGGCGATCGGTTCAGTCATAGTGTTGATAAATAGTTTTAGCTCTAATTTTACCAAGGGCTGCCCAGCATCACAAAAGATGACCAGTAGTAGGGATGAGTAAGATTCTGGACATTCAAGTTTCTCAACTCTGGAGGCAGGGCAATACTAGTTTGATTATTGGCTAAGTTATTCGTTAAATTATTAGCTGAATTGTTAGCTAGATTATTAATTGAATTATTGTTTGGATTATTAGCAATATCATTGCCCAAATCAGTTTGAATAACTAGCTGCCCATTTTCAATCCGGATATTTCCCTTCAGCATGGCAATTTGTGCCTGTCGGAGGGCTTGGGCTTTGATGGGAGCAGTCCGGAGATAGCGATAAAACTCACTCATCAGTGCCAGGGTTCCTTCATCACTAACATACCAAAGACTCGCCACCACCGTATCTACGCCACTTTTGAGCGCCAAACCCCCAAAACCCAGTTCCGCATTCCGATTCCCGATCGCACTCTGACAGGCACTAATCACCAGTAAACTAACGGGGGGGTCATTTAAGCCCAACTTCCCTAGGTCATTGAGGAGGAGTTGACTATCAAAAAATTGAATGTAGGAGCGATCGGGACTGCCATCATTAAAACCAGCATGGGTTGCCAAATGCACAATTTCAAAGGGCTGGCGCTGGCGTTGGCTGATCAGATTATTCACAGTAAAGGGTTGATTCAAAAAAGACTGTCCCCTGACCCGTTCTTGGGTAATCATTCTCAACTCTACCGGAACCGCAGGTAATGGCTCTTGGTTAATAAACGTGGAGGCTCCCATTGCTAGGACTGGTGATTCCTTCAGGCTCCTAAAGCGAGGATTGATCATGCTAAAGCTGGGGCTGTTGGCAATGCTGTATTTTTCGATCAGGAATTGTTGACCATCGTGGAGGACTGCCATGGGGATCGATCGCAACCCGTAGTCCGTCACAAAAATTAGGTTATTAATCTGCTGTCGATCGAGTTGAGGAATTAAGGGATTGATGATCCAGCGATAGAGTTGCCTTGCGGGAGTTAGGTAAGCCCTGCCAGTTGTCCGTTCTCTGCTATCAATGCGGAGTAATAATTGTCCCGCAGTTTTGAATAACACATCCCGTTTAGCTTCAGCAATACTATGGCGAGCCGGGGGTGTCTCGGCTGTTACCAAGAGGACTTCGAGACTATTGGGGCGGGAAGCTAGATAGACGATCGCACTTTTTTGCCCAGTTTCTTGATCCAAACCAGCCAAGGTTTGCTGCAATTGTTGGAGGCTGACCTCCCGCCTCGGGGCCTTTTCTCCATAGAACGTTTGTAGATCTAGCTCCCAAGTATTCTCCAGTTGGTTTAGCGCCTGATCCCAGTTGCCGCTTTGGAGGTTGGTTGCCATCTGTTCTCTCACCCAATTGTCCCAGTTGCCATAGTTAGCCATCATTTGATCCATCATCCCGGCTTCGGCTTCTTCATTAATTTCTTCATCTTCAGGCAGAACCCAAGCCCACAAATTAGGGATCGATCGAGCTTCAGGATTAGCAAGGGGAGGGGAAATATGCTCGATCGCTAAGCCCCTAGAATTACTGAAAAAAATACTCAAAATAAACACGCTACAAAATAGCCCCCAAAATAAAATTCTGTTTTTCATAAACCACCCCAGAGTTGCACCCGATTTGTTACGTTCGCTAAAGCTAATTATTACCAGAAATTATTCAACAAAAAAATTATGAATAGTCGGCTAGATTGACGATTACCCGAAGATTAGAGCTTGAGTGAGAACTTGAATTAAAACTCCTTAAATATATATATATTTTTGTTAAGTTAATTAAAATCTCCGGAGGCTCCCCTCTAAAATAATTAAGGAAATTTTTCTAATACTTTAACCATTAACTTAAACTAAGTCTAATTTTTAGGAGACGCAATGGATTTTTTAAGCTCTTTTCTCAGCCCCTTGGGGGGAATAAATTGGGAAGTCGTTGCCCAACTTACCTTTGTGGCGTTGATTATGCTCGCTGGACCTGCTGTAATTTTTGTCCTAGCTCTTCGGGGCGGCGATCTCTAGAAAAACTTGTTTCAGATCAGATTGTTAGCATTAGAATTAGTTGCTAGCGATCTTTTTTGCTGGTGGTTATCTAGAATTATCTAGAATTATCTGGGGTGATCTGGAGTTGTCTAGACCGGAGTATATTAACCATGACACAGCAGAATTCTGAACAAGAGTTTGCCGAAATCGTTGCCTTGCTAAATTACTACCGATTTGACTGCGATCGCTACCCCACGGATACTCTAGTCCTCTACTGGTGTATTGATTATCCCTTAAGCTGGGTGAAGTCGGCGGTGGTGGAGGCTCTCTATCAAGGTCGGTACAAAAGTTTGTCTGTGGAGCAAATTCTCCAAGGTTGGCAACGCCGCAACCAACCCACCTATCACTTTAGCCATGACTTTGAGCGGTTGATCTACAGTCAACTGCCGATCGCCGAAACCATCGCTGCCAGAAAAGCTCGAGAAGCACGGCGAGGAATTTTTGCTGAACGATCGGACTCCCGGACTACGGACAAAATCTCTAGTCCTCGGTTAGAATCTCGTTCACGCACCAAAGCAGACCAAAATAAATCAAACTCCTCCCGCTACGCCACCGTCAAACAGCCCATTGATAAATTTACGCCCGATGTGGATGTGAATATTGAGGAAATTTATCGAAAACTCCAAATCCTGCCCACTCCTGGGGAGTAATGGGCAAGCTGGGTAATATTTGGGGGTTAATCCATACTTGAGACCAGTTGCTACCCCCAAGGTGCTGCCCCTAAGTCACGAAGTAAATCACCTTTAACATCCCTGTTTCTGGGTCTGGATGCAGTTGAAAACCCAACCGCCGACAGATATTCTGCATTTGGTTGTTGCTGGTGAGGACATAGCCGACGATCGCCTCTAGATTTTCTTCCTTGCCAATTTCCAACAACCGCCGCACTAGTTCGGTGCCTACGCCTTGGTGCTGGTAGCGATCGCTAACAATCAGGGCAAACTCCGCCTCATTGCCGCCATGGAGCTTACTAAGGCGGGCGACGGCGACGATCTCATGGGCTGAGGTTTCGGGATTTTTGTAATCAGCAACGAGGATCATTTCTCGATCGTAGTCAATAAAACAAATCCGGGTCAAGCGCTCGTGGGCAATGCGCTGCTTCAGTTTCACCGTGTGGGCGTAACGCAGATAGACACTTTCCTCCGAGAGTTCTTCGTGGAACTGCACCATCAGGGGTTCATCTTCTGGGCGAATGGGCCGAATCTTCAGGCGATCGCCCCGGCGAGAATGCCAAATTTGGACGTATTGGCTGGGGTAGGGACGAATTGCCAAGGGGGGACGTGGCTCCTGGACTGCCTGGGTATAGAGGACAACCCTTGCATCTAGGGCAATCAGACCTTCGGGGGAAACCAACAGGGGATTAATGTCAATCTCTCGAATTTGCGGCTGTTCAACGATTAATTGACTAAAGCTCACTAGTAGCTGTTCCAGTTGAGCGAGGTCGATCGCCTGCCGGCCCCGGACTCCCTGCAAAGCCTGATAAATCTTGGTTTGTTCCATCATCCTGCGGGCTAAGGTGGTATTCAAGGGCGGCAGTGCCAAGGCTCGGTCTTGGAAAATCTCCACCAACTGTCCCCCCATGCCAAACAGCATCACGGCTCCAAACTGCGGATCCAGACTACTGCCCAAAATTAACTCGTAGCCTTCCAGCTTAATCATCGGTTGCACCGTCACGCCGAGGAAGGCTTGGGGATCATCGGGAAATAGGGAATGTACCTTGGTGGTGATGTCTGTAAAGGCTTGGGTGACAGCCGCAGCATCGCCGAGATTGAGGCGTACTCCCCCCACATCAGTTTTATGGGTGATGGTTTCTGAATGTAGTTTTAGCACTACGGGATAGCCGAGGCGATCGGCAATGGCTACCGCCTCAGATGCATCATTGGCAATTTCTGTAGGCACCGTGGGGATGCCGTAGGCAGTTAGTAATTGCTTGGATTCGTACTCCGTTAAGAGGGGACGATCGACCCTGGTGGCTTGGGTAATAATTTGGCTGGCTAGGGTGCGATCGGGGGCAAAGGAATCGGAATCTGCCGGGAGGGAGGGCGTTTCATAAATTCCCTTGAGGTTGTAGGTATACTGCCACATATAGTTGAACAGGCGGACAGCAGTATCTGGGGTAGGGGGAAAGTAGGAATATTGGCTTGATTGAGGATTTGAGTGCCGGCGGCTGA
>JAAUUE010000348.1 GCA_012031635.1 Coleofasciculaceae cyanobacterium SM2_1_6
AGACTGACTGGCAAAAGCACAAATCTATCTGCACCCACAATTACAAACTCCAGGTTTTATAACTGAAGCCAAACGTTGCGCTAGTCAGCTTAATCCCCTAGAAATTAGCCGCTATTTGCCTACAGTTCCCTTGTCGAATCTAGATAGTAGTGTGGTAGCTGCGGTCATTCTGCCTTTATTGGAGGCTCCTCGTGTCCTCGAAGAACTAGTAGCTCGATCGCAACAACTCCGCCCCTACGACCTGCAAACCCTAGAACCAATTACCCACCAAGCTGCCAAGGAAACTATGATTAGTACCTTAACTGGCTTGGAATATTTGGGCTACGTGATGTTGTCCTAAGCCAGCCTATTTATGAAGCTTCGTGGAGTCGATCGCCCCCGTTAAATTAAAGCCATAAAAAGCGTTCACGAAGTGTCTCTGCAAGAGAATCGCCATAATTCTCCAAAAAGGGCAGCCATTCTGTAGAGTTTTTAGTCAAGTTTTGGCTGACAATCAACAAAAGATAGAGCTTCTTCATCCAAATAGCCTGCGATCGCCATTTCAATTACTGCCCAAACGGGATAGTCCATGTTCTTTGCTCGTTTTTCTAGTCCATTCCGAATAGTCTCAGGTAATCCTTCTAAGAAAACTTGTGCTAGTTCAGGTGACAGATGCTCGGTGGTTGCAGGTTTAGTTTGCATTTTTTTTAGTCTCTTGCTGGGATTCTAACGTTATAGGGTGGGTCAACTGCTTGAATAATTAAATGTTCTAGTTCTAATGATAGCTGTCCCCACTGAAGGAAGCCTAGGGGGTAAAAAGCAATTTTGATATCGGTGACTTTTAATTCCTCTATGAATGCCCAAAGTAATGCTTTATGACCACCACGAAAACGATCGCGTAATGTTCTAGTTTTACCAATGTAGAGGATTCCTAGAGTGTAATGTTTTACTGCGTAGATGCCAGCAGTCATCGGCAGGTCACGAAATTCTTTGGAAATAGCTATACAATCCTCAAAAGGAGTAGATACAAGGGTATGCAAGATGACTTCAGCTTCTGACTCAAGGGATTGGGGCATAGTTATAGCAAATTAGGCAGTTTTCCTATGCTACAACACGATCGCCCCTATTCTGGGATAGGAAAAGGTCGCCATCCCCACCCCCATAAAAAAGCGTTCACGAAGTGTCTCTGCAAGAGAATCTAACTCCGAAGAATCTCGTTCACGAAGTGTCTCTGCAAGAGGATCGCCCAAAATTTAACCCAGAAAAAGCGATCGTATCTAAATTTTCATTAATAAACATCATCATGGTTGCCAAGATTTAGGAGTATGATGGCATTTTCAGATTGTTTGCCAATATTAAACTTGAATAAAACACGATAGCTATAGTTGATCGAGGCTGACCAAATACCATCAAATTCACCAGAAAGTTTGTGAGTTTTCAGGGTAGGGTGAAATGGGTCAATTGCAAGTTGACGGAGAGTTTCTTCCATGGGAACTCGTAACTGTGGATTTTGACGAACTAGGCGTTTGTAAGCTCGTAGGGATTTGGGAGTCCAACCAATTTGCCTCAAGAATCTAGCTCCTTAAGAAAATCATCAACGGAACCATATTTAATGTTGCTTTCTGAGATTTCTTGTTGAATTTCATTAATTTCTTGTAGTAGTTGTTCTCGGCGCTTTCTTTGGAGGCGTTTCAGGAAGATATCAACAACTAAGTTTTGTTCTTCGATCGATAGGGACTCTACAGTGTCGATCGCTTGTTGGAGCCTTGAGGTTTGTAGGGTTTTGGGCATAGGTAAATATAGAAATTATTGATTCAATTATAGCGATGATTAATGCGATCGCTCTCCCCACCCCCATAAAAAGCGTTCACAAAGTGTCTCTGCAAGAGAATCGAACCCTGAAGAATCTCGTTCACGAAGTGTCTCTGCAAGAGGATCACCCAAAATTTAACCCAGAAAAAGCGATCGCACCTCAAAATATTCCGGGGAAAGTGTGGTAAATTTTATCTATCTTCTTGGCTATCATTGTCTAAAATAGCTTCAATTTCTCGTGAGCCATGCAAAACTCGAATAATTTCAACTCCTGTGGGTATTATTTGGTAGAAAACAAGATATTTCCTAAATCCTTTTAATGTAAGTTGTCGAATATTTTGTAGGCGATTATTAGAAAAATGTGATTTCTTGCCAGATTGTGGCATTTTTCCTAGTTGTTTAAATGTCTCTTCTGCTGCTCTAAGAAATCTGTCACTGCTATCAAGATCATTATTTGCAATATAAGTAGCAATCTCAATTAAATCTTGAATAACTTGTGGACGTTTATAGATTTCACCCATGTTGTTGTTGCAATTTCTCTTGAACTGCTTGGCGAATTTCTGTCCAGTCTCGATCGCTCATCGGCAGAGCTTCTCCAGAATCAAGTCCTTCTAGCAGGAGGGTTTGGAGGTGTTCTTGGGCTTTACGTTTTTGATCTTGACGAATTAGATCACGGATGTATTCACTAGAACTTCCATAGCCGCCAATTTTAACTTGTTGTTCGATGTAATCCCGCAAAGTATCGGGAAGAGAGACGTTCATGGTTGTCATAGCAGGAGTGTATTAGGGGCTAGTCTTAGTATTATGGCAGTATTTGCCATTTCTTGCCATGCCCCTAGAAAAGCGATCACGAAGTATCTCTGCAAGAGAATCGCCCAAAATTTAACCCAGAAAAATCGATCGCCTAGAGTTGTTTGATGCTAATAAGTTAGGATAAGGATGTAATTATAGTTGAGAGGTTGAGTATGCAAGTATTCCTTGACGATGAGAAGACCAGAGAAATACTTACTGAAATCTTAATTGATTTGATTAAGACCAGAAAGGAGCTTTTTATGGAAATATTCCAAGATGCTTTGGAAGAAGTGAGTTTGGCGGCAGCGATCGCTGAAGGGAGAAAGCATGAGTTTGTACCTGAGGAGAATATATTTGCGCTTCTTGATGGTGATGTTGGATGAATGTTAGGTTTGAATCTAGGTTTGAAAAGGACTTGAAATTAGTCAAGGATCGCAATCTTTTAACAAAATTGAAGCAGATAATTTTGACCTGTAAGCAAGCTAAAGCTTTGGGAGAAATTAATAATCTAAAAAAGATGCAGGGATATGATAGTTTTTATCGTATTCGCCTAGGTGATTATAGGGTAGGGATAGAAGTTTTAGAAAATGAAGTAATTTTTGTAAGGTTTTTACACCGTAAAGATATTTACAAGTTTTTCCCTTAAATGCGATCGCCCTCCCCGCCCCCATAAAAAAGCGTTCACGAAGTGTCTCTGTAGAAGAATTGCATCTTTTCCTTTGAGTTGGATTCTTAGGTTTCGGCTCCATTGAGTACGTAATTATCCTGCAAAACCTTTTGGAGAGATTTTTGCCAGTCTGACCAAGTGGCAGGGTCGGCGGGAGAGCCATCCTGTAAAACTTGCAAGCTACCAAGAAGTATCGCAATTTCTTCAGCTTGAGTATTTTGATAGTAATCTTCCAAAAAGCTAATCATGGTAAAGAAGGCTTGTTTTTCAGTGAGTTTCGCCATTTGTTTTTAGTTTAGTTTGTTATTTCTCCTAGCCCAATTTGGGGATACCAAGAGCGTGGAATTGGGTTTAGTCCACCATTGATGATTTGGGTTTGTCGTGTTTGTACCCAAACTTGGGTGTTATCAGGCTGGGTGTGGGCGTACCAATCATTTCCCCATCTGTCTTTCCCTAAGTAGTAATCTGGATTACTGGCTGTGTCAATTAATAGTTGGCGATTATCTGGTGTGTCTAGTAGATGTCCGGGGGCATCACGAAAAATATGTTTAAGACGATTTGGAGCAAGGAACATGAATCATAGTTGATGGGTTATTAAATTTTACTATCAGGAACAATCAAATATTAAGAACTGAGCGCATTTCATTGAGAATATCGAAATCTCAATCCCAAACAAAAAATCGCCCCTCTCAAAAAAGAGAAAGAGCGATCGCACTCCCATTAAATTAAAACCACAGAAAGTGTTCACGAAGTGTCTCTGAAAGAGAATCGAACTCCGAAGAATCTTGATCGCATCCCCACTCCCAATAAAAAAGCGATCGAACTCCGAAGAATCTCGATCGCCCAAAATTTAACCTAGAGAAAGCTAATTTTTAGCTAAGTTTGATACTTATTTCATTAGACTTATAAGCACTGGTAAAACTAAATGGATCAAAAATCTTGCCTTGCCAGACAGTCCAGTATGGAGTTGTAATAGAATCCTTGAGACTGATATCTGGTAGATTATTTTTTACATTATCCTTTAACCAGTCTGGAATAGGTAGCTCATCTGCTAGCTGCTTTACGTCTAGAGAGCCTTCCATTTTACCACCTAAGTTTAAGAAAGACTGAAAGTTGGTAATTGGCTTAATAGTAGGTGTAAACCTAAATTCCTGTCCCTTCTGTAACCAGCTTGGAATAGGAATATTTAAAGTTCCACTACCATTGAAAGCAAGAGTTAATTCATTTCCATTTCTCTTGTTGTCATAATCAACTTCAAAACCTGTTATGTTAAACGCTGATTTCTGTTGTACATTGAATCCTAGGCTTGCTCCAACACCTGCATTGTACAGAGCTTCTGCAGCAATCTTTGTCTGAGGGAAAAACTTTAGAGTATTGACAACATCAATTGCTTGAAAAGCAACATCATCGACCTCAATATTATTACTGGAGTCTCCATTTTTCTTTCCTGCTTGCAAGCTTAGG
>JAAUUE010000349.1 GCA_012031635.1 Coleofasciculaceae cyanobacterium SM2_1_6
TTTTCCGTAGTGTGTGAGACCATATTTGATAATTTGAGTTGAGTTACATTGAGGACAGTTCATAAAAATAAGTAGAATGGCTACAATTTCTATTTTATGGCATTAACATTACTATTCACCACTACCATAAATGTTAAATTGTGTTGTCGTGCTTGACAGATTAGTAGTCGATCGAAGGGATCACGATGGATTGGGGGTAGATTTTTCAGTTCTGTGATACTTCCTTCATCTATGGGCAGGGTGTCAATTTGATGACGAATTCTTTGTTTGGGTAGATAGGTTTCTGGAGATTCTGGTAAAGGTAGCTTGCCAAGTTGATATTTAATTGTGCATTCCCAAACTGAAACGACACTGAGATATACATTATTATTCACATCCTGAATTTGCTGAGAAATTTGGGTGGGGAGTTGGGAATCACCATTAATAAACCAAAGGAAAATATGGGTATCAAGTAAGAGTTTCATGGGGCTTACATTGGGTATTCAAAGTCGGATAGGATATTTTCTGGTAAGGGATCGTTAAATTCTTTGGGAACTACAAATTCACCTCTACAAAGGGCAAAGGGTCTGAGATTTTCTGGGTTTTGATCTTGGTGAGATTGAGTAAGTAGCAAAAGATCGAGTAATTGCTCTACTTCTGTAATCTTCTCTGATGGAAGTTGGCGAATTTTTTCTAGTAATCTCTGTTCGAGGGTAATGTTGGTACTCATGGTTTTATTTGCTTAATTTTGCTAGTTCCTGCTGGGCAAATTGCTTTAACTTTTCATCGGGGTCGTTGTTGGCGAAATTGTTTAATCTTCTTAATAACAGTTTTTAATGACTGAGCTTAGAATCTCAATTTTTCTATGCTTAAACTTTGGCTAACTTTACAATAGATCTCAGATTATCAATGGCGTAGCCACTGGCTTCTGGATACTTCTCCTCCAGAGTTGTCAATACCTCACTCAATCTCTCACCCACAGCTTTTGCTTGGAAATAGCGTTGAATTAAAAACAAAAGACGCTGATTATCTTTTTCCTCTTGTTGCCAAGGATAGGATGTGAGAATATCCAAATTTTCAAGGCTTTGCTCTTCATCTTCCAAAAAGTTGAGTATCTCGTTTTCAATATTATTAATCAGTTTTTCTACAGTATGCCGCCACACCATCGGCTGAAGGCTAAACTTTGACCCATCTATCTCTAGGAGCGATCGCCTACGTAGAGAACTCATGTATTCAATTAAGTCAGACTGAGGTAAATCTAACCATTCTTCATCAATGATTTGAGCAATACTAGCTTTCTGGAGAATGGCGAGGACAAACATTAATTCCTTTTCTTCAGGAGAGAGGCGATAAAATTGCTCATCTAGCAAAGAATGGAAACCGAAATAAGTAGTGCTATGGCTGTCACTTAAGAAATCTTCCGCTTGACCACCGTACAAATCTTGGATCATGGTGATCATGATTTTCAATGCTAAGGGATTCCTGCCGTAATTGGCGGCGATGGCTTGCCAAGCGTCATTGTATTCCAAGCCTTGATTCTCTAAAATCTGTTGAGCAATCTCTCCTGAACCAGCCACCTGCAAAGTATGCACCCGATTTTCTTCTAGCCCAGCAATATCAGCAATTTTCTCCCGGCTGACTATGAGGACAGAGCTTTCATGATTTTCGGTGGCAATTCTTTGGACTAGTTCGGCGTATTGCTCATACTCTGGAAGATAACAACCAGCAACATTGTTGGGGTCAAAAATTGCTTCCAAGTCATCGAGAATAATTAGACAACGGCGCTCTTTCAGAGAGTTGATTAATTTAGTAATACTTTCCTCAGCACTGAGCTTGGCAGCAGAAATATAACCGGGATTAATAACATCTTCAATACTGGCAATTAGTTTAGGTAGGCTGGGAGTTTGTTTAATCGATCGCCACACCACCGCATCAAAGTCTTTTTCTACTTGCTTACCTGCCTTGACCGCAAGGAAAGTTTTGCCAATGCCACCCATACCGTAGAGGACAATTAGACGACTGCGACGACTGCGATCTTCATCGGCAATCCAGCTTTTTAGTTGCTCCAACTCCGACTGTCTGCCGTAGAAAGGCTCTACATCAGGTGCAGAATCCCAGTCGGGGACACAACCTGTATAACCTTCTAAATCACTAATTAGCGTATCGCCACTAATTCCTTCTCCCTTGGTAAAATCAGCAATGCTCTGAAATCTCAGGTTCTCAGGATTGACCCTTAATCCCTGCTCACCATAGCTCCGAGAAGTTCCTACACTAGGATTATTTCTAGAATTATACTTTCTAGCAGGTTTCCTGACCTTAGAGTTAGAAACAGGGTTGTTCATCAACAGTTGTTGGAGTTTAGCCAACTTCCCTGGACCTTTGCCCAAAATGCCAAACTTGCGATAAACCTCTCCCAAGCGCTTACGTACTGCTTCTGGCTGGAGCTTCAATCGGGTAGCAACATCAGTGATAGTTTCCCCAGAGATGACGATCGCCCCTAGGACTTCCAACTCTCCTTCTGTAACACTGTGACCCTTAGCTATTTGTAATAAATTTTCTGGATTAATCAAGATAGTACTCCTTCCCTAACTTATACTTAGTGAATTTTCTAGTTATGAAAATATTGTGGTATTCAATCTGATATAGTTCACAAATAATTTTTATTAACTTGATTTTTTAATTCCTGCTCAGCGAATTCTCTTAACTTTGTATCAGGGTCTTGTTCAGAAACAAAATGCAATAACTCTATATATCGAGGGTTATCACTATAATATTTAAGCATCACCTCTAAGATAATTTGGCAAGGATTAGCTTGAGAATCATACCTACGAACAAACCGAGGATTAAGAACATTATCATATAAAAAATCAAAAGTTTGTGGGTTATCTTTCCATCCTTGAGCTATTGCATCTAATGCTATGCGCTGCACGTATCCGTAATTATCCTTAATAGCACGTTCCTTTAAAAAAGATATTGTATTTGCCTCATCTTTCCATCCTTGAAAAATTGCCACTAGGGCTGCACCTCGCACGTATTCATTACGATCATCAATAGCACGTTCTTTTAGGAGAGATAATGTCTCTGACTCTTCCTTCCACCCTTGAGCAATTGCTACTACTGCTGCCCTTCGGACATCGAAATTTTGATTATTATGAATGTAGTGTTTGAGGATGGGTAATGTCTCTGACTCTTCCTTCCATCCTTGAGCGATCATTTCTATCGATGTACTCCGGACATCAAAATTCTGATTATGATCAATGTATTGTTTGAGGAGAAGTAATGTGTCTGGTTCTTGCCATCCTTGGGCGATCGATCTTACCGCAGCTTTTCGTACAGACACATTTTGACTATTTTCAATACACTTTTTGAGGAAAGGAAATATTTCTGGATCACTTTTCCAGTGTTGGGCGATCACGCTTATTACTGTTGCTGGAATAAAAGAATTTGAGCCATGATTTAGGCAAGATTTCAACCAAGATAGTACATTCAAGTTATTAGGTAGTATGCTTGAATAGCTATGCCATAGGGTAGTGATGACATTGATAATTAAAACTGCCGTTTCAGATGTAAATTCACACCGAGATTCTTTTTTACTTTTTCCTGTTCAACTTCTTCCTGCAATCTTTTTAATAAGATTATTAAAGTATTAACAGTTACTTTTGGTTTTTCTACTTCGATAAAACAATCTGCTGCTAATAAAATGTTAGATAATCCTTCTTTCTTTAGTCTATTATCTACATCTAAGAAATCAATTTTGTTGATTTTTTGTGCCAAAAGAAAATCAACAATTTTGCAACGAACTTGGGTTCGATCATCCCACAAATTAATCGTAAAACTTCATGCCATGATTCTTCCTGCCAATGACTGCCAAACACATCTTGAATTAATTGTTCAATTGTTAAAGTTTTATCTTTCTCAAACTGCCAAACAAACTCCCACGCACAGAAATATTCCAAAAAAGTTCGATGAACAAAACCATAGGAATTTGCTCCCAGATCGCAGAGGATAAAATTCCGAGTCCGCAACTGATTGATCATCAGCCGGGCGATTTCCCTTGGTTTTTCTATGTCGATCGTTCTCAGGTAATCGATCAAAATAACTTCCAACTGCTCCCCACTGATCAAATTCCCCGCCAGACCTTTGGCACTCGATTGCATATAGTGAGCAACCTTTCGTAGGATTGCCTGCTTATCTCGATAGTCAATAATTTTCGGGTCGATCCGGCTATCTTCCACCAAAGCCCGCTCCACATCCCATTGATGCAACAACACCCGTGATGCTTGGTTATAGAGTTCTGGTCGATCGCGCGGTAGCTCCTGATTGCGGTTGAGAATTGCCATCATAGTTAGCAACAAAGGATTTCCTGCCAACTCATGAATCGACTTAGATTCCCGAATTGCCTTGTGTAGCCTCTCCCGTTTCTGCTCCTTCTCTTGTCCTTCCGCAAAAGTCAGATCATGCCAGCGCTGGAGAAAATCCTTAATTTGTTCATCATCCAAATCCTGCAACATAAAATGCTGAAACTCCGCATCCCGCAACTTTTGTGCCTTGTAACCCAACCACCGAGAAGTCGCCACCACCCGCACCAGAGGATACTCATTGGTAAAGCGATGGATATCCGTCACCACCTCCTCCCGTAACTCCGGGTCAAACACCTCATCAATGCCGTCGAATAGAGCAACGACATCCCCTTTTTTCAGCTTGGCGTGGAGTTCCTGCTGATTCAGCCGACA
>JAAUUE010000350.1 GCA_012031635.1 Coleofasciculaceae cyanobacterium SM2_1_6
AGAAGTTAATTTTCACTCAACTTAGGAGATATAGGAGGAGTAAAATGATAAAAAATATTGTGAAACTACCATGACTACTCCAGATACAATTTTTGGCAAAATCATCCGCCGAGAAATTCCCGCAGATATTGTTTATGAAGACAACCTTTGTCTTGCCTTCCGGGATATCGCCCCCCAAGCTCCTGTCCACATTTTAGTGATTCCCAAAAACCCGATCCCAAAACTAGAAGTAGCTGAATCAAATGATCATGCACTCCTCGGTCATTTATTATTAACCGTGAAAAAAGTAGCAGCTCAGGTGGGGTTAACTAACGGCTATCGAGTTGTAATTAATAATGGGAATGATGGAGGGCAAACTGTAGATCATTTGCATTTACATATTCTTGGTGGTCGGCAGTTGCAATGGCCCCCCGGTTGATTTCTTATGAAAGGTTTGAGTCATTAGAAGACTTTTGCATGAATTAGAGGCTTAGATCGCAAAGATTTCCTGTGGGGTTAATACTAATTCGGGAAATAGCTGAGATTGAATTCTATCTTGATCTTTATAAATAACTTCTTCATAAAGATCATTTTTTAGGATTAGTACACTAACTTTGCGATCGCTAAAATCAATAATCCAATATTCAGGAATCTCAATGGCGTTATACTCTACCCTTTTCTTGCGGTAGTCTATACTCCGGCTACTATCACTAACTACTTCAACAACTAATAATGGAATAGTTTCTTTTAATACGGCTTCAGAGAATTTGATTCCTGCCCACTGCTCAAGGGTAATGACCATAACATCAGGAATCCGACAAGTAATCTTGCTATTGATATAGGTTGTCTGAACTGCAATTAGTTCTTGTTTTGAAATCAAAGGCAGCTCTAGGCGCTGAATCTCTGATCGAAAAGTATCATTAATAAATTCGCAAATCCCTCCATGAATTCCTGTTGGTTGAGCCATTGCTACTAATTCTCCTTGAACCAATTCATATCGTGTATCTGTGCCATCAACATAGGCAAGATATTCGGCAAGCGTGAGTCTAGAACTAATAGCAACCATTTTGTGTACTCCAAAATTATAAATAACAAGTCATACAGGGCATTTCAAAATCTTGATCGTTAATCATATATTTTCATCTATAGCGATCCTAATTCACTTGCTAAATTAGATAGCTTCTGATAGGGGATTCCACCCGCCTTCGGCGGGTAAAATCATTTAGGATTACTATATCTCAACAACTTTCTCTAGAGATTTGATCTTCAAGATATTAAATAATCAAGGAAGCCTTCGGGAACTAGACGTAACTCTCCAGAACGGAGGCGATCGATCTCTACCCAGAGGGCTTTTTTCTGCCGGGTTCCTTCCAAGAAAGTAGTTTCTGTTAATTGATAGAATTTTTGATCCACAAAATCACAGCGATAGAGTTGGATTAACTCGTGGCCAGAATTGCCATCAAAGGTAAAAATATTTTCTAGGCAGCCTAGGTATTGCAAATTAGTAATTTCTGTATTTAACTCTTCTTGAAATTCTCGATGGAGAGCAACTTCACTAGTTTCACCAAAATCCACCCCACCACCCAAAGCTCGATAGAAATAGGATTTTTTTGTGGGGTCATAGCCTTCCGAAAGAAATAGTCGATCGCCCTGCTGAATTATCCCTAGAGCTAGTACCCGAATTTGTCCTTGAATCCACATAGTTTTTAAGATTTTATTTTCTAATTTAACTTTTAACTTTTATCTTTTAACTTTTATCTTGCTTTTTAATTAGCACGATTCACTATCTAATTAGCATCATCATAAATAGCTGCATAGCCCCGACTTTCCACCTGCCAATCTTCATTTTCGCCACCAATAATTAGTCGATCGATAGGCACATATTCTTGATGGAGACGACGGAGAGCATTGATGAGAATATCAAGGGCGATCGCATCACTAGTTCCCAGATCAAACCAACATCTACCCCAGCGACCATCGTATTCAAATTCTCCTTGATTGTGCATCACTGCCAATAAACTACTATCTGCTTGGTAGTCATCATAGTGCATATAACCAATGTCTAATCCCACCTCTTGAACTTGAAGATTTTCGGCATCAAAACCGCCTAATTTCCCTAGACAAAACCAAGAATTAAATACTTCTTCTACATATTCTTTTTCCATTTGAGAAGGCACAGTAGGAAACTCTAGCCAAATCCACAAATCAAAAGTATTAACTTCTCTAAATTCAATTTCCATAGATTTTTGTAGATAATTACTCTACTAAATAATTATTGATAGTACCGATAATTTTGAGGACTTTGATAATACTTAATAGTATAAACCAAGTGTAGACTAACCCACGGTGAATAGGAGGGCAATCCCGACGATCGCTACCATCACCCCAAGACAAGCCCGCCAAGAAATATGTTCTCCCCGGAGGAAAACGATCGGCAATACGAACAGGGGACTAGTGCCGAGGAGAGTTTGGGCGATCCCCGCCGGGGCAAATTTCAAAGATATCTGCTGGAGCCAAATTCCCAGATAAGTACTACTAAAAGCGATGATCACTAGGGCAAGGATTAACTTTTTGGTGAAGGTAATTCCCGGCAAATTCTTGATTTCTGCGCCCCCAGATTTGACAGATTGCACTTTCAATAAAATTAAAACAATTACCAAACCCCCAAATAAACGCAGGGCAGTACTCCAGACAGCGTTAACTTCCCCCGCCACAAAAGCGCTCCGAGACATCACCGCCCCCGTCGCCTGACACCCCGCCGCCATCAAGCCCCAACCCACGCCAATGAGGGGATGTTTCACTGTGCCTACTGCTGGAGTCCGTTCACTAATTACCCAAGCCACTCCTAGCAAAGTTAAGAGAATTCCCAGCCAAGCAAAACTACTTAAAACTTCTTGGAGAAAAGCCATGGCAAGGATTGCGGACAGGGGCGAAGCAAGGGTTTCAATTAATAAGGTTCTTCTGGCTCCTAGATTATTAATAGCATGAAAATAAGCGGTATCCCCAATCCCAATGCCGATGACTCCACTGAGGATTAATAAACCGAAAGTTTGCAGGGGAATTTGCAGTGTGACTAGGGTGAAATCTTGCTGAATTAGGGCTTGAATTGCGAGGGTAATAGTTAGGAAAAAGAGGGCGATCGCTCCCTTGATCAAATTTAATTCTAAAGGCGGGATTCTCTTCCCCAAACTGCCATAACCCACGGAGGAAGCAGCCCATAAAAAAGCAGCACCTAAAGCTGCCAGTTCCCCAATCAAGCCATTGCTCCTAATTTCTTGAGAATTTTCAACACATCATATAATTCATTTCCTTGATTATCGAGGATAAATTCATCAGAGGTGGCATAACGTGGGGAACCATCTCTGACTAGTTTTAAGAATCGAAAATTCAGACCATTGGTAATTAGTCCAAACATCGGCTGTTCTGGATTGGGGATGGCAAGCATATAAGTTAATAGCTGAGATAGGCGATCGTCAATGGCGAGGGTCGGGCGTTTAGACTCAATGATAGTAATCCAGATATTATTTTTGAGAATTAAAATATCAATCCTGCCTGTAATAATCTGCCCTTCATGATCTACTTGAATTTCTATGGATTTCTCGGTTTGGACATGAAAAGGCGGTAAGTAAAAACCAGCAGTAAATAAAATTGGGCTAATAATGGTGAGATTAATTGCATTTTCGAGAACAGGAGGATATTCAATCAAATTAAAGTAACTAGCTTGGATCCGATCGAGTAATTCCTTCTCCATAAGGGTTAATTCTGGAAGGGATTCCTGCCACTCAGAAAAGAACTGAGGCTCCCGGATCCTCTGCAATCCAAAATTATCAATTAAGTAACGCAAATCAATAGTTTGAGCATTAATAGTCGGAGGCATAAAATTAAAAATCCTCTTCTTCTGAATAATCTTCTGGGGAATCTTCCAAGGTAGCAATTAATAGGTTCATCTGCTGTTGTTGATATGCTAAGAAATCCTTACATTGCTGAAGATGGGTAGTAGCGGCTGTAAACTGGGCAAACACTTCAGAAAGCTCTAATTCTCCCGACTCAATTTGATTAATAATCTCCTCAACTTTCGCCACGGTAACTTCATAATTCCAGTTTTTACTTTTCGCCATAGGTTATTTAATAAGTTTTAGATAATTTTAGATAATTTTGTTAATCTTGGTAATTCTAATTAATCTCAAGTAACTTCAGTAATCTCGGTAATTTTTGCTTTAACTGTCCTTTGAGATAGTTGAATATCCAAGCTCTGCCCCACGGTAATTTGATCCCCGGCTCGGAGAATCTTGCCCCGGCTCGATCGCACCACGGCGTAGCCTCTTTGGAGAATAGCATGGGGATCTAGGGCTTGGAGTTTTTGTTCTAACAAATAAAGGTGTTGAGTGGCAAGTTGTAAACGCTGCTTTGTTGCAGAGATTAACCGTTGTTGTTGATAGGTAATCACCTGTTTTTCTCTGGTAATTTCTCGATCGAGGCGACTGGGTTCGAGACGTTGTTGGAGATGTTGCAAATGCTTTGTTTCTTGGGCTAGACGCTGGTGGGTTGCTGCCTTGAGGCGATGAGTTAAATCTTGGTGATGTTGGCGCAAATCTGCCAAAGGGGGAATGACAGCGATCGCTGCCGCCGTCGGTGTGGGGGCAACATAATCTGCTGACCAAGTCTGCAAGAGTTTCATCCCGTTCATGACCCAGCCCCGTAACTATGGGAATCGGCGAAGTAGCGATCGCCC
>JAAUUE010000351.1 GCA_012031635.1 Coleofasciculaceae cyanobacterium SM2_1_6
CGATCGCCGCCAGTGCTACCACTGCTGCCACAATTTTTAGCTAGTCCTGCTGCCGCTCAAGGGATTTCTAGCAATAGCTCTGGTCCTTTTTAGTCTACCGCCCTTGCCCTACGATTATGAAGCCCTAGAGCCTTATATTGATGGAGAAACCATGCGTTTCCATCACGATCGCCACCATGCTGCCTACGTGAATAACCTCAATGCTGCCATTGGTCGCCATCCCCAACTAGTCAACCAGAGTGCGATCGCTCTTCTCTCCAATTTAGATAGTATTCCTGAAGATATCCGCTCGATCGTCCGTAACAATGGTGGTGGTCACGTCAACCACAGTATGTTTTGGGAAATTATGACCCCCAAGGGCGGCGGCGCACCTACGGGCAATATTGCCACAGCTATTAACGAAAACTTTGGCAGCTTTGCTGTCCTCAAACAACAATTTAATGATGCGGGCTTAAAACGTTTTGGTAGTGGTTGGGCTTGGTTAGTTTTGACCAAGGCAGGAAAACTGGAAGTAACGAGTACTCCCAATCAAGACAGCCCATTTCTGACTGGCGATTTTCCAATTCTCGGCAATGATTTGTGGGAACATGCCTACTATCTGAAATACCAAAATCTGCGGGGAGATTATCTCAATGCTTGGTGGCATGTAATTAACTGGGCTGAGGTCAATAAACGCCTGGAAATGGCGATCGCCTCATGAAAATCTAACTTTTCTGAAAAATTAGGCAAATCAAACAAATCAAACAAAAATTCTAAAAAACATCAAGACCTAGAGACACTACACCAGAAAGTAGTTATGATTTATGGGGACATTCTTCGCACCTAAAATATACAACTCCAACGGATAAAAATTAACATGACTAAAGGCTTTCTCTCCCACTGTCGGCAAATCCTATTCATCCCCGCAGCTTTTTTATGATTACCGCCACAGCAGAAATAGCGGCGGCTCAGACCAGAGTATATAACCCCATTCCCATGAACCCCGGTGTGGAGATTACTGATACTTTGTCAGATCAAGATATTCCGACTGGGGAAAGTGGATTTGCTAGAGACTTTGTGGTCAATCTGACCAGTGGTGATCAAGTGGCGATCGATTTAGCTTCGGAAAGCTTTGATACTGTCTTGATTCTGATGTCTGGGGATGGTACAACGATCGGGCAAAATGATGACGGTCCAGACGGCACGACCAATTCCCTCTTGTTTGTCAGAATCAAAGAAACTGGAAGATACATTGTTAGGGTCAGGGCTTTTGGACCTACGGGTAGTGGTCCTTTCCGTCTCACCGCAACCCGCCTACGTCCCGTTTAGGCTTTTGGTTTGAGTAGCTAATGTAAGGAGCTATTCAAGGATGAAAAGAACTATGGCAGCCTTCCCTAGAGATATTAAGTAAGTTGGCTCAACAGAAGTAGATCAACAGACTCATCAACAAGACCAGATCAATAGTTCAACCTCGCTAGGGCAATTCTTGAATTGCCCTTTTTCTAACAAGTCTGGCTTTGTTAATATATTTATATGCGGTGGCTAAAGCCATTACTACAATAGGAAAGTCAGCTTTAGCTGCTAGATTAAGCCTAAATTAAGTCTAGATTAAAGAGAAGAAGGAGAGAACTCATGGAAGTGACGATCGATTGTGCTACTGCCTGTGTCAATGGTTGTGTATTAGGAGAAAAATGTCCCCATAAAGAGTATGCGGCGGCAGCTTCTAATTTCATCAAAGACCTTTCCCTAGACCAGATGCACGAAATCGCCGCCGCAGCTCTGCGTAAAAAAATGACAGCCCCGCCAGTGTGGATTTTGCCAGAAGACTAGGGAAAGTTAGGATGAAATTGTGATGAAATTGTGATGAAATTGTGATGAAATTGTGATGAAATTGTGATGAAACAATCCGAGTGCTTACCAAAAGTTGGTGACGGCTAAAAATTATTGAGGATGGAACTATGCGATCGAAACTGTCTATCACCAAGCCCCTATCCTTAGAATCGGCTCTAGAGAATTTACGGGCGGGAAATTTTCAGCAACGCTGGGAAGCAGCAAAGGAAATCCCCAAGTTTGGGAGCCGATCGATCGAGCCACTCACAAAATTTTTACACCATCCAGAGCAGGAGCTACGTTGGTTCGCAACTCGAATTTTAGGAGAAATTAACCATCCCCAGTCTATTGATTTATTAGTGGAGCTACTAGCAACGCCAGAAGAAGAACTCCGGGCGATCGCAGCCAAATCCCTAGCCCAATTTGGGGAACAAACCATTCCTGCTCTTGCCGCCAAGCTCTCCCAGCCCGCCACCCGCCTCTTGGCAGTGCAAGCCCTCAGCCAAATCTACAGTGAAGAGGTTGTAGTTCCCCTATTAAGCGTCATCACAGATGTCGATGCCACGGTGAGGAGTATGGCGATCGCTGCTCTCCATAGCTACGAGTCCCCAGAGATTATTCCAGCTTTAATTCAGGGATTGACTGACCCCGCCGCCCTTGTCCGCCGAGAAGCAACCATCGGGCTTGGTCTATTAGCCAGCCGGACTCCAACTGTCGGGGCTAAAGATGAATTTACCAAAGATGAATTAGTGAAATTTATTGCTCCCCGGTTGGCAGACTTAAATCTAGAAGTCGCCCAACAAGCGGCGATCGCCCTCCGCCGAGTCAACACTGAGGCTGCCGTTAAGATATTGGGGGAATTTTTGTTAACAGAACCCCTGCCCCCTAGTTTCCAGTTAGAAATTCTTCAGCAATTGGGCTGGATGGATCAACCCGCCGCCTTGGACTATTTGCAGTGGGGCTTAGATCACGGTGCGCCGCATTTATGGCTAGAAATAGTAACGATTCTCGGTAGAGTGGAAGTTGACAAACCTAGAGCTTGTGATTTGTTGGGGCAACTCCTGACCTCCAACCATCCGGCTATTACTAGATCTGAAATTCGGCAGGCGATCGCTGCATCCTTGGGACAGTTGGGAGAAGTTGCGGGACGAAAAATCTTAACTCAGTTGCTATCAGATGGAGTGCGATCGGTACAACTCCACAGTCAATTTGCCCTCAGCTTACTGCCTGCTGTAGAAGCAAACTTTTAGAATTTTAGACTTAACTCTGCTGGCTGAGCGAAGTCGAAGCCAAAACTCCACCACAAATCTTTACTCGATCGTCTTCATTTAAGGTTCAGAGCTTCTGCTTAAACCGAAAACTAACTTAGGGATAAAATCTAGGCGGGATGGAGCATTTCCAAACTTCCCAAATTAGTTTTCACAAACTCAATGACCTCAGTTAAACCCTGCTTGGTTTTCAGATTAGTAAAAATAAAGGGTTTAGTTCCCCGCATTTTGGCTGCATCCCTTGCCATCACTTCCAGACTGGCTCCAACTAGGGGGGCAAGGTCGATTTTATTAATGACTAGTAAATCTGACTTGGTGATGCCGGGGCCGCCCTTACGGGGAATTTTGTCCCCTGCTGCCACATCAATCACGTAGAGGGTGAGATCAACGAGTTCGGGGCTGAAGGTTGCTGCTAAGTTATCGCCCCCACTTTCGAGAAAAACTAGATCTAGGTCTGGAAACTGCCGCTCCAGTTTGGCGATCGCCGCCATATTCATCGATGCATCTTCCCGAATTGCTGTGTGGGGGCAGCCCCCAGTTTCGACACCGAGGATACGATCGCTACTTAGAGCTTCACTCCTGACTAAAAATTGGGCATCTTCTTGGGTATAGATATCATTTGTTACCACCGCTAATTGATAACTATCCCGTAGAGCTTTGCATAGAACATCAACTAGAGCAGTTTTCCCAGAACCCACCGGTCCTGCTACACCAACACGAAATGTAGTCATAATCTTATTTCTGAATATTTCTAGATATTATTTTTGTCCTTGGACTACCTAGAACACAATTTTACAGAAATAGACTAAAAATAAAGTTGTGGGCAGACTTTTTTAATGATTTTAATAATTTTTAATAATTTGCGCTGCTCTGTTTAAATAACCAGATTAGATAACTAGATTAAATAACCAGAAAAGCTAAAGTACCACTCAATAGGTAGAAAAATGCTACTACTTGAGTTTCTTGCCAACCACTTAGCTCCAGATGATGGTGTAAAGGAGCCATTTTCAGGAGGCGCTTGCCCACACCTTCTTTGTTTTTCGTTGCTTTGTAATAGCTGACTTGGGCGATTACCGATAGGGATTCCACAAAAAATAAGCCACTGAGGACAAATAACGCCCACAACTGCCCAGAGTAAATACCTACTGCGGCTAAAGCTCCGCCGATCGCTAAGGAACCCGTATCCCCCATAAAAACCTTCGCCTTATTGCGGTTATGGACAAGGAAACCAAGACAACTGCCGCTAAAGCAGGTACAAAAAATCATTAATTCTGGATGAGTAGGTGCGACCACTGCGCCTAAGCCGAGAAAGGCGATCGCCCCAGTTCCTGCCGCTAGACCATCCACCCCATCCGTCAAATTGGTCGCATTACTTTCAGCCACCATCACAAAAGCTGCTAGGGGAAAGAATAGTAACCCCAGAGATAAGACAATTCCCAAAGGTAACTGGATATCTGTCAGCCCCGGAGGCTGATGCCCAGCTAACCAGAGACAAAAAGCTACCGCACAGGCAATTTGTAGCCCTAGTTTCATTTTGGGCGAAATACCTTTGTTTGATTTTGCGCAAATTTAGTCCAATCGTCTATCCAGCCGATCGCCCCATAGCTTAGGGTAACTAATACTACTGGCA
>JAAUUE010000352.1 GCA_012031635.1 Coleofasciculaceae cyanobacterium SM2_1_6
ACTATTCACCTCAACTAAGTAAACCAATGGTACAGTCTCCCCTTAAATCCACTGATTCTTTCCCGGATCTCCCCCCAATCCTAATCCCCGCATCCCCCCATCCCAGCACGAATTTGCAGAAATTATCCACCGTCTTGAAGGGGGCGGAGCGATGCTGCCTGATACCCCAGAAAACCTCATGCAGATCATTGGCTTGTATAAAGCCTATGCAGTGCCGATGGATTTTTATTGGCGAGATCTGCTCTACATCGGTGAACGAGTGTTTTTAGACCCATTTCCCTTTTTTAAGTATTTTATTCCCCAAGAATATCTGGATCTGCCCAATCACTACGCTGGTGATAATGCTGATTATCGAGTTTGGCAAAAGGGAGCCGCCTCTGCCCATCCAGAATTGTTAGCCTTTATGGATAAAGGGGAGACTACCAAAATGCATCGTTTATTCCATCACTGGCTCCACGATCGAGTCAATATGGAATTTGCCGAAGAATGTATGCGAGCTATGCTCTGGCATCGAAAAATGTACGTTCCCGTCAATCAGTTTGATCCCTACCTCGATAGTGACGAATACAAGGCAAATGCCGATCGAGCCATCAAAGCCTATTTTCAAGGCAATCCCGTCATGCTGGCTCTCTATAAAGCCTTCCCCGATCTTTTCCTCGAACAGTGCCGTCAAATGTCCTACTACGCCAACTTAGGGCTATTCTGGGAAGTAATGGCTCCGGTCTTTTTTGAAATGAGTGATATCTACGATGCTGGGGGGTTTAAGCAGGTACGGGATGCTATGGATTTTTTGGTGAATGCCATTTTCATTGCCGCCGGGCGACCCATTTATCACCATGTCTATATCCGGGGCGAATGTTACGAAATTATTCCCAAGTCAAAAGGATTCATGTGGCTTTACGAAGCAGCCCTGCCCTACGTGGAAGCGGTGTTTTATCGGACTTCTCCCTTCCGGGGGACAAAATCCTACAATGCCCAAGCAGGACAGGTTCCTGACAATCAAGCAGATTTCCATTACGGGATTCTCTACGCTGATGTTTTTCCGGTGGGTACTGCCGGAATTCCCCCCACGCTTTTGATGCAGGATATGCTCCACTTCCTGCCGCCCTACTTGGTGGAATATTATCAACAGCACTGCCGGGGCAAGGATGATATGTTAATTCAGTTGGGGATCAGTTTTCAGCGATCGATGTATACTGTTACTTCAGCAGTAATTCAAGCCCTGCGGGTGGCTCTCCTCTATCCTTTGGATGATCCAAACCCCCAACATTTAATGGCAAATCGCCGCTTTTTTGAGGCACAAATGGATCGGTTTAAGCGTCCTGAAGCTCGTCTGCGGGATATTCAATCCCAAGATTATCGTTAATTGCTAGATAATCTCCAGATCATCTCGGACTAATCTCGGACTAATTTCAATGGATTTCTTTTCATGACGAGACTGGGTTTTCAGCTAAAGTTTCCTTCGGGAAATCGCCAGCCAAGGATCCAGTTTTTTGCTGCTCTGACCTAGCTGGGGGAAAATGGATAATCATCTGTTTCTAAACTTACAGCAGTTTACGTTCAGATAAGTAGTGGTGTGATCCCCCTAAATCCCCCTTTTTAAGGAGAACTTGAAGATCACTAACTTAGCTTACCAGAATTAAATTTGTTGTATTTTCTAAGTAGAGTAGGCAATGCGCACGTGACCACACCTATACGTAGATAAAATCTTGTTTTGTCTAAGCCTTAAATAATTTTCTAAATAATTTAAAATCTGTGAAGTTTATGTCCCACGGTACAAAAGGTATGAAAATGACTATGCAAAAAAATCTAGTTAACTTTGCCCTGACCCTAAGTTTAATGGTGGGGGGAGTTTCTTTGGCTTTTGTCCCCGCCGCAATTTCCCAGACTAATTCCCAAACTAATTCCCAGACTAATTATCAAATAAATTTCCCAACTAATTCCCCCACTAATTCTCAAATTAATCCCCAGACCATATCTCCGGATTCCGATCTAGTGGTACAAACTCCCCACAATTGTGGCAGTACCTTTGTTTTAGAATCTTTTATTACCAATAACTATCGAGTGGATATTTGTCAAAGTCAAAACCAGTTATTTTTAATTGCTAAAGAAAATAGTCGTAATGAGACTTTTCGGAGTAATGCCCGCCGCCGAGCCGATCGCTCCTATGTTGCCCATGGACAGAATGGTGTGTCTTACTTTGTAGATCAATTTGGTTTGACGGTGCAAGTTAATGGCAGAACTGTGGCACAGGAATCGATCGTGCGGACTAACTAACTATTAATTGCTAAGCCTCAGTTAAAAACCTTTGCATTAATTCTTCGCTCATCTCCCAATTGGCTGTGACACTTTGAACATCATCTAGGTTTTCGAGGGCTTCTACCAACTTGAATAGCGATCGACCCACCTCGCCATCGGTGACTTCTACAGTATTGCTAGGAATCCAGCGCCATTCAGCTTCTACTACAGGTAATTTGGCTCGTTGTAAAACTTGGGATTGATGTTCTAGATTGCCAATTGTAGTGAAAATTTCTGCCGTATAGTAGGTGTTTTGGCGTTGGCGTAGCCTCTCCCTTGGAGAATCGGTCAGTGCTTGCCCAAATTCATAATATTCTGCTTCCCCTGCTAGGCAAGCTTCTAGCACCTGCTCCTCGGCAAAGTTTCCTTCTAGCACAATCACCCCTTTCTGGTCAAACATCCACGCTACACAACCAGTTTCTCCTAGGTTGCCGCCATACTTCTTAAAAGCCTCCCGGAGATCCGCTGCGGTGCGATTGCGATTGTCTGTAAAAGCCTCCACTAAAATTGCCACACCCCCGGCTCCATAGCCCTCGTAGCGAATTTCCTCCGTGGGTTTCCCGTCTTCATAGGTTCCGGCTCCTTTGGCGATCGCCCTCTCGATGTTTTCATTGGGGATCCCTGCGGCTTTTGCTTTGTCGATCGCTGTTCGTAGTTGAAAATTCCCCGCCGGATCCGCTACTCCATGGCGAGCTGCCACAATAATCGCCCTGGATAACTGAGTAAAAGTTTTCCCTCGTTTTGCATCTACCCGTGCTTTTTGGCGCTTAATGTTTGCCCATTTACTGTGACCAGCCATATCTAAATATCTTCACCTTCTGAATCAATACTTGGATCGCTGCTTGGATCACTATTTGGATCGCTACTTGCATGACTACTTTCATGGTCATCGGGACTATTTGCTGTGGCATTTTCTGTCTTACCTTCTGTACCATGACTAGGCTCGATCGATTCTACTGGGGAAGTAGCGGTTTCCGGGGAAGAAGCATTTACGGGAGAAGAAACAGGTTCGGGGGAAATATCAACTGGTTCCGAGGCGATCTTTGGGGAAATATTTTGAACTTCGATCGTTGGATTTGATTCTGGTGGATTTGATTCTGGGGCAGGAATATTGAAGTTAGTTTCTGGAATAGTTTCTGAAATAGTTTCTGGAATAGTCTCTGGGATGGCTTCGGGGCTAGTTTCTGATTTAACTTCTAAAGTCACCTCTGGAATAATCTCTGGGATCACCTCTGGAACTGGAATTTCTGGGGCTGTAACTTCTGTTTTAGCCGTTTTCGATGTTTTCGATGTTTTTGATCGATCGAACTTAGCCACGATCGCCATTGCCTGAGCTTGTAACTTTTGCACAGACTCATCACTAAATACTTTTTCGATCTTGTTCACCAACTCCACCGAAGGAGCAGAGCGCTGTTCGATCGGCAATGACTGCCAACGAGTTTGCAATACTTGCAAAATTGCCCACAGTAGGACGGTAACTCCCGCCGTCTCTCCCAACAGCAAACCCCCATTGATTTGGGCTGCCAGCACCCACAAAACTAGAGCATAAAACAACCCGATCCCACTCCAGAGAAAATCTCCCTTGCGATGAATCTCCGGCACAAAGAAAGCCGTCAAAAATAGAGCTAAGCTACCGGAGCCGGAAGCGATCGCCAACAAATAAACCAGCATAC
The DNA here is from genome assembly GCA_012031635.1 of Coleofasciculaceae cyanobacterium SM2_1_6. GTDB lineage: Bacteria > Cyanobacteriota > Cyanobacteriia > Cyanobacteriales > JAAUUE01 > JAAUUE01. Next base: position 3,972 of record JAAUUE010000352.1, read on the forward strand.
TGCCCTCCTTGAATATTAGATAATTTAATAGTGCTACAGCGATCCTAAATCATTTGCTAAATTAAATTGCTTCTGGTAAATGACCTCAACCGCCTTCGGCAGATGAGATCAGCTAGAACTACTATAGGTAATAAGCCTCAAATAATTGATGCTAAATGATTGTTGAGTCAACTAAATCTTGGTTAATTAACTTGATTATCTAATGTGTTATCTAATCTTGATGCTATCACATACCGTGGAGGCTTCTTGCTGACTGAGTAATACCCCAAGCAAGCTCATTATCTACAATCCTTTTGCTTTCTATAGCGATCCTAAATCATTAGACCTCTTGCGTGAATCATGACCCTCACCCTAAATCTCTTTCCCTAGGGAGAGGGATTTTCCTCTTACTCCCCTTTTCTTCCTGGGGAGAAGGGGCTGGGGGATGAGGGGCTTTTTCCTTATTCACACAAGAGGTCTATTTTCTAAATTAGATTACTGCTGGTAGGTGATTCCACCCGCCTGCGGCGGGTGGAATCATTTAGGACTGCTATAGAGACGCACGAAAACACATCGACAAGGAGAGAAATTTTCCTGTTGTTATAATAAGGCTAGCTGAATTTAATGAAGAACAAAACTTTATGGATAGACGAACTTTTTTATCTTGGGTCGGTCTTGGCTCGCTTGCTACTTCTCTGCCTGTCGCCTTGGTAGCTTGCAACTCAGAAACTCCCTCTGCTAGTAGTCCCGGT
>JAAUUE010000353.1 GCA_012031635.1 Coleofasciculaceae cyanobacterium SM2_1_6
CCTAAGTGTCCTTAACATTGGCTGCTGTTATTACCACCACTAATAATAGACCCAGACTATTGACCATGATATGAAGTTACTCCCTTTAACTTTTTTATTGCCATCTACGCCAACATCTTGAGAAATCATTAGACTTCTTGCCTGAATCCATTTTTGGTACGAGTTTCTAATAGTTTGATATACATAATTTACTATTCACGCAGGAGGTCTATTGTTGCTGTATCCACGCTTCTGCAAGGCTCAGTGACCGCCGCCTGACTATCCACCACTGCGTAGTTGGGTGAAAAGGGGGGTCATGCCCTGCTGTGCGCTCCCATTGATACAAAGGTTGATTCAGTTTTTGTAAAGTTACATCATCTTGCCATTGCCGGAAGTAGTGATAAACAGTTTGCCATTTGGGGAAGTCATGGGGTAGAAGTCTCCAAGCAAGGTCACCCATGAGGATGCAGAGCAGAGCGTTTACCACGCTATGTAGGTTAGTAGAGCGGGGGCGATCGCCGGGTTTTGCTTGAGGTAATAGAGGATGAATTAATTCCCATGGTGCATGTGTCAGGTCTGTTGGGTATGATAGTGACATAATTTTTGTTGAAGGATGAGTTTATTTTCGAGCTTAATCCTTCTTTTTCTTTTTACCTCTGCCCTTTTCAGACATCCTCATAATGAGCAAAGATTCGATTTTCCTGAGGTTCATTGGACTAAGCAACTGAGCTAATCATTTAGGATTGCTATAGTTGTTAGCGGCTTTGAGGACGTGGTAGGCAATGAGTAACTGGGTTAAAGCTAGGGGGTAACTTTGGAGAATTTCTCCAGTGGTACCGATTAATTTACCCACTTGAGAAGTGCCATCCAGACTACAGAAAGAACCTAGGTGGGGTACTTCTTGGCACAGTAGACGCTCAAGGGATGTCACCTGCTCTTGGGTAGCGTTGCCATCAATTTCTAATACATCTACGGGTTTACCCATATCTCGATCGAGTCCCAGACGCACGGCGGAGTTGGGGTCTGCGGATAACAGATCGACCAGTTCGGGATGGGGAATGGTGGGACGGAGGACAAGACGGACATTGAGATGGGAATTATCTTCCGTAGGATTACCAGTTTCAGGAGCCGAGGGGTAAAAACTCACCACAATATCTGAAGAAGCACGCTGGGGACGAATAAAAGCCTCGGAGTCAGGTTCTCGCTGTTTTAGTTGCTCAATGACATCTGCTTCGTTGTAACCCCGTTTCATGGTGTCTCGCTTGATCTTCCAGTTGTAGCGGAGTTCTTCTGGGGGAGCGAGGTATACTTTGACATCAAAGCAATCTTGGGAGCCTCTGGTGGCAAAACCCAACAGCCCTTCGACAATTACAAACTGGGCGGGTTTGATATATTCTGGAGCCTGAAATGTGCCGTGACTATGACTATAGATGGGTTTGAGGATCGACTGTCCCGATCGCAACAAAGACAGATGTTGCTGAATAATATCTAGATAATTACAATCTGGATGAAGAGCCGAAATGCCGATCTCTTTCCGTTGTTGGCGATCGTACTTGTGGTAATCATCAGTACAGATCACCGTCACATTCTCTGATCCCAAAACTTGGGCAATTCCCTTGGTTAAGGTAGTCTTACCCGCCGCACTATCACCAACAATTCCCAGCATCACTCGACGTTGACTCATGATCTTTCCCCTAACTAAAACTAATATTTCTTATAGTCCTAGCTTAGTGCAAAAGAAAATAGTATAGGAAAATACTAGACATTCCTTACCAAAAGTTTAGAAATAGCCCTTCGCATTTGAAATCGGTGGCTGGGCAAGGCGAAACCCGACTAGAAATTGTCTCTAGTTAGTTTTTCTTCGGTCAATCCTACCTCCAAGATTCAAAATCTAGCTTCAAAAATGCTGGTTGATTCAGGGTTTTTCTCAGAATGAGCATTGTTAGTTTGAATATCTGGCGATCGAGCGGACGATTATGGCTGGGGGAACCACCGAATCGGTTCTAGCTGTTGACATCAACGATCGCTCTCCTCAGTAAAAATGTATTGTCGATTTGCCCAAAATACAATTACAATACAAATAGCGATACAAAATTAAAATACAATAGGCAATACAAATGAGCTTAACAGTTGAGGAAATTCGGGCGGCGATCGAGGCGTTGGTGGCAGCAGGGGAAAACCCGACCCAAGTTAAAGTCCGGGCAAAATTAGGCAGGGGTAGCTATGCCACAATTAATAAGGTGTTGCGAGAGTGGCGACAGGAAAAAAACTCTGAACCCAGTGCGGTGGGTTTGGCAAACCAATACAGCAAAAGTATGGATGCAAACGAACTTCTTAGTCTCTATGCTGGGGGAGAACGAAATTTTTCGGAGATTGATCTGAGTGAAGTATTTTTAGTGGAGGCGATTTTACCTGCGATCGATCTCAGCAGCGCCGATCTCCGAGGAGCCAACTTAACAAAAATTAATCTCCGTGCCGCAAACCTAAAAGGCGCAAATCTTAGGAACGCTAATTTACAAGGAGCCGATCTGAGTGGAGCCGATCTAACCGAAGCTTTTTTACAAAATGCTGATTTGACAAGCGCTTACCTAAAAGGTGCAAGATTGACAATGGTAAAGCTAGAAGGAGCAAAACTTCAAAGTGCTGACTTAACAGGAGCATATTTACAGCAAGCTCAACTGCCTAATGTTGATTTATCCAATACTAGTTTAGTTGGAGTGCTTTTTAATCAGGCAAACTTGAGAGGAGTAAACTTAAGTGGAGCTAATTTGAGTGGAGCAGATTTAAGTCAAGCACAAATGCATCAAGCAATTCTTGTAAGAGCTAATCTCAGTAATACTAAGTTGTATTACACATCTTTAGGAAAAGCAAACTTATTCAGAGCAAATTTATCAAAGGCAGATTTAACTGCTACTCAGTTACAAGAGGCAAATCTAGATGAAGCTGATTTAAGTAATGTAGTTCTGAATACAAGTAATTTCTCTAATTCTAGTCTTCAGAGATCTAAGTTAACAAATGCAATAGCTATTAATAATAATGGAATAACTCTAAATAATGCAAACTTAAGTGGTACAGATTTAAGTGGTGCTAAACTACCTAGAGCAAATTTTAAGCAAGCTAATCTAGCCGAGACTAATTTTAGCGGAGTTAGTATGATTGAGGCTGAATTTACTCAGGCAAATATAAGTGGAGCAAAACTTAATGGAGCTAATTTGCAAAAAGCTAATCTAACTCAAGCAACAATTATGGATGCTGATTTGACGGGGGCAGATTTGAGTGGGGCGAATTGCGATCGAACTAATTTTCTTGGTTCTAATTTGCAGGATGTTAACTTCACTGGAGTAACAAATAAAGCATCAGCACTCTTTCCCGATGATTTGTAGATTTATGGAACTAATCCCCAACTTTTTTGAGAAGGGGACTTTTTATATGTCAGAGTTTTTAGCTACTAAGATGATTGGTCGATCGAGCATCCCGGAGATGGTGAGGATACTGAGGACTTAGAAATTTCTGGAGTTAGGCGGAGTTTTAGCTGTTGGTATAGCTGATCGGGAATGGTCGCCTTGAGCGATCGACCCAAGCGATTTTTTTCTGAGCCACCGCCAGACAGCTAGCATTGGGACAAAGATAAGCCGATCGACCCATGCCCTGATCTAGTTGAACTTGGTGCTCAGGGTACAGGCGGACAACTCGCCAAAACTCTTCCTTCGGGGCAATCCGGCGACAACTCAGGCAGCGACGCTGGTTAGTCACCATTTAGGATTAATCCTCCTCATCTTCCTCAATCTCATCATCCTCTGCAAATTCCTCATCCTCAAATTCTTCATCCTCTTCAGAATCTCCCGCAGCAACAGCCTCTAGCTCAGCAGCCCTTTCTGGAGAAGTCGCCAGTTCATCATCTTCATACTCATCATCGTCATCCTCATCAATAGGATAAGCCGCTTCTAGGGCAGCGATGCGTTCCTGTTCTTGGGCAATCAGAGCCGAGATTTTTTCCTGTTCCGCTTGACGATCGTACTTATTAGTATCTTTGATATCGATTTTCCAACCAGTCAACCGGGCTGCCAGCCGGACATTCTGCCCCTCCTTGCCGATCGCCAAACTTAGTTGATTATCCGACACCAACACATGGGCCTGTCTGCCTTCAGGATTCACCAAGATCACCTCATCGACCCGGGCTGGACTGAGAGCATTAGCAACGTAGGTACGGATCCGGCGACCACCGAATCACATCTATTTTTTCCCCCCGCAGTTCATTCACCACCACCTGAATTCTCGACCCCCGCGCCCCGATACACGCTCCCACCGGGTCTACATCTCGTTCGGTCGTATCCACCGCAATCTTAGTTCTGGCTCCCACATACCGAGAAGGCGGGTTAGCTTCCCTTGCCACAGCGACAATCCGCACAATATCTTCTTGAATTTCCGGGACTTCATTTTCAAATAAATACACCACCAAGCCCGATGCAGTGCGGGAGACGATCAACTGGGGCCCACGGTGGGGGCCATCGCAGACTTTTTTGAGCAATACTTTGAAAGTGCTGCCAACTCGGTAGGTATCGTTGGGCAATTGTTCCTTTTGGGGCAGGTCTGCCTCCACTTCCGGCTTGTCAAAACTACTCCGTACTGCCATGATCACAGACTTGCGATCGAACCGCAGCACCCGTGCTTGGACAACTTCTTCCTCTAGTTCTTGAAACTCTTCTTGGATTAACTGCCGTTG
>JAAUUE010000354.1 GCA_012031635.1 Coleofasciculaceae cyanobacterium SM2_1_6
GGATTTAGGCGTCTAAATCTTGATTTGTTCACCAAATTACCACCAGCCCCCGGTTTGCCCGGGGGTGGCATCGCTAATGCAATCCAAGGCACAATTATCACCATTGGTCTGGGGGCAGCGATCGCTATTCCCTTTGGAGTCATGGTTGCCATCTATATTTCCGAATTTAGTGATGGCAATAAACTGGGGCAGGCAGTCAGGTTTGCCAGTGATGTCATGAGTGGTGTGCCATCAATTATTGCGGGGATTTTTGCCTACGGGCTTTTAGTGGCAACAACTCAAACCTTCTCGGCAGTAGCAGGGGGGGGTGGCTCTCTCAGTGTTGATGTTGCCTACGATCGTCCGCACTACCCTAGAAGCCTTGAAGATTGTTCCCCAAGATGTGCGGTGGGCTTCCGTGGGGATTGGCGCTTCCAACTATGCCACAGTTCTCCAAGTTGTTGTTCCGGCGGCTTTACCTGCGATCTTAACCGGAGTAACTCTGGCAGTGGCGCGGGCTTCTGGAGAAACGGCTCCCTTGATCTTTACTGCCCTCAGTTCTCCCTTCTGGTTCACAGGGCTTTGGGAACCTACTCCCACCTTGTCGGTACTGGTGTACAACTTTGCCCTAGTCCCTTTTCCCGCTCTCAAAGAACTAGCTTGGGCTGGAGCCTTGATCTTGGTACTTATGGTATTGACCACAAATATTTTGGCTCGGTTAGCAACCCGTCAGAAGGTCTATTAGGTTGTAATATTTAGGTTCTAATTTTAAAAAAAATGGAGAAATAATCTCATGACATCAGAACTCAACCACCAAGGCAAAGAAGTAATCCTCAGCGTAGAAGATGCCAATATCTACTATGGGGATTTCCTTGCTGTCCGGGGTGTCCACATGGATATTTTCAAGAATAAAGTCACTGCTTTTATTGGACCATCGGGCTGTGGCAAAAGTACCCTGCTGAGATGTTTTAACCGCCTCAACGATTTGATCAACTCTTTTCATTTGAAGGGCAAAATCTTATACCACGGGCAAAATATCTATGGAGACCAGATTGACCCTGTAGAAGTCCGCCGCCGGATTGGCATGGTTTTCCAAAAACCAAATCCCTTTCCTAAGTCCATCTATGACAACATTGCCTACGGAGCCAGAATCAATAACTACAAAGGCGATATGGATGAGTTGGTGGAAAAATCTCTCCGCCAAGCCTTTCTCTGGGATGAAGTCAAGGACAAATTAAAATCCAGTGGTTTTTCTCTGTCTGGAGGACAACAACAACGGCTATGTATTGCCAGAGCCATCTCAATTCAACCAGATGTGGTGTTGATGGATGAACCCTGTGCGTCTTTGGATCCGATTTCTACCCTAAAAATTGAAGAACTAATCCACGAACTCAAGGAAAACTACACCATTATTATCGTTACCCACAACATGCAGCAGGCTTCGAGGGTTTCGGATATGACTGGGTTCTTTAATGCTGAAGCCACGGAAAAGGGTTCTCGATTTGGGTTCTTGGTGGAGTACGATCGCACCGAAATGATCTTCCATGAACCAAAGGAAAAGGCAACCCAAGAATATGTCAGTGGTCGATTTGGCTAAAATTTAGACTAAGGGCGATTTCTTGATAATTATTCTCATTAAGACTAGGCTAGTATTATCAACGACACAAGGTGAAGTTTATGCTGATAGCTGTAGATTCAGAACTGAGACCACGAACTTTTAGCCGGCGGGAAGTTATTCCCTTGGCTACTGATGTGCTGTGGTTGATCGATCGAGGCGTAGTCCGAACAACCACTTGGAATGATGAAGGAGCCATGATTACCCTCGGTTACTGGGGAACTAAGGATATTGTCGGTCAGAGTCTTTCCCGGCTTTCGCCCTACCAAGTTGAGTGCCTCACTAGTGTAGAAGCCTTGCCCTTCCCCCGGAGCCGATGGCATCAACTGACGGAGTCCCTGATTGCGTCTACCTACCAACGGGAAGAACTCCTGAGTATTACTCGATCGGGAAAAGTCCGCCAGCGCCTAGTTCAACTCCTGCAATGGTTAGCTGCTAAATTTGGGCGGATGGTGGATTTGGGCTGCCTGATTGATCTCCGTCTAACTCACCAAGAACTGGCAGAGGCGATCGGTACGACCAGAGTCACCGTGACTCGCCTACTCAAGGAATTTGAGCAGGAAGAAAGTATTAACCGCATCCGGGGGCATATTGTGATTTGTCCGGGCCTGGAAACTACTGCTTTTTGAACCAAAACATTCTGAATTTTACCTACAAAATTTATTCCTTAATTTATTTACTAGAGTTCTTTGTCACCCCCAGTCCCGGCACTGAGGTCGGGATTAATCTCCCTGCAATTAACTCAGCCCCTTGAAAAGGATCGTTTACCAAATTGAGATGACTATCGAGGTCTAGGTAATCGGCAAGGGAAGATAACTGCGCCATGGCGGTGTTGGCGAGGATGCTATCAGAGTAGCAACCAAACATAATTTGTAAGCCTAGACTTCTGGCTGTGTGGATCATTTGCCAAACTTCTCTAAGCCCTCCCGCCTTCATGAGTTTGATATTGATGCCGTGGACTCGATCGCTCAGGGGCAGAATATCTTGGCTAGTCCAGCAGCTTTCATCGGCAAAAATCGGCAGGGGCGATCGAGCAAATAGCTGGGGTAAATCTTTTTCCTGTCCCCTAGGTAGGGGCTGCTCGATGTATAAAACTCCTTGATTTGCCAGCCAATCCCCCATAAATAGCGCATCTATTAAGCTCCAGCCCCCATTAGCATCAACCATCAGCGCAGAGTCTGGAGCCGCTTGCCGAATCGCCCGGAGCATTTCTTGATCTGCCTTGATCCCCTGGGGATTGCCCAATTTCACCTTCAGCATCTTTCCCCCAGTAATGGGGAGCCAGCCCTGATATCTTGCCACTGCTGCTGCCGGAGTGTTAATGCCGATCGTGGCAGAGATGGGAACGATTTTCTCTAGGTCTAGACCCCACAACTGCCAGAGGGGAACTCCTAGAGCCTTGCCTAGCCAATCGTGGAGGGCGGTATCAAGGGCGGCTTTGGCAGGATTGCTCAAAAGATTATGATCTGAGGGTTTAGCTAAGTCTTCTTGAAGAGATTGGTGCTGCCAAGGAGTAAAGTTATGGAGTTGGGTAGCGATCGAGCTTAACTCTTTTTGCAAACTCTCCGCCGTGTATCTCACCCCGTCCATCCCAAAAGACGAAGCCTCTCCCCAGCCAGTAATCCCCTCATGGTGCAACTTTAGCCAGAGGTTGGTTGTCTGTTTGGTTGTGCCTCGACTAATCGTTAGCGGAAAGTGTTTATTTACGGTAAAAGTTTGTAACTCAATGTCCATAAAATTATAATTTATTTGTAAAACTTATAAATTTGATTGTAAGTATTGTTTTTACAAATATGATATTTGGGTTATGCTGTTATTTAGCTGAGAAAGCAGTTAACAAGTTTCACAACTAAGTGGTGACTTCGCTCACCAGTCAAAAAAGCGATTGTTGTCAAGATTAAAAGTATAACTTATTAAAATAAAACTCTTCTAACCCAAGAGGTAGTAAGTTTAGAACCTGATCTCTAGGACTTCATCGGTGTTGGCTTAATCGTCGGACAGAAATAAAAACTAACATTATCATCCATCATGAGGTTTAGTGTTATTGGCTACACAATATTAATTTAACTTCAGCTACGATGTTAGGCTGAGTTAGATTACAAGAAAACTAGATTTAGATGCAGGCTTTTGGGAGAACGTAGCCTCCTCAGTTAGACCAACACAACTCACATTGGGTCAAAACAACCAAAAACCAACCTGTAGTGCCGCAAGTAATTTGCCACAAGTAATTAATTCCTAAGTATTTGCCAGTAATTAATCCACAATTTACAAGCACTTTACATGCAGTTCATATTTGCTTTGCAATCAGGCTGCAACTAATTACTTTGTCTAGTTTTCCTAACTACAAATCACGAGGATAATTATGGTGAAAGTATCACAGAATACAACAAAGCGAGTGAATATTTCCAGTTGGATTTGGTTAGAAACATCACAAACCCAAAGTTCATCGAAAAGTCCTTCTAAGCCGCCTAGCCAATATCAACAACTACTTACCAAGCTCCGTAAAATTGATCCCCTGCAACCCGTCAAACAATGGTTAGATAACTTAGAAATCAAGAATTCCCGCCTTGCCCACAAAATTTGTCAAGTCATCCCATCTCAGTGCCCCTTTGAAAGAGACATTAAACTCTTTGGCAGGACTCTCATGCACATCCCGCCCATGTGTAAGTTGAATCCCATTTATGACCAACTGGTGGGTTTGAGGTTCCGAGCTTTGTGCTACCTCTCGGATCAGAGTGAAGATATCTCTGCCTACTGTTAAGTGTACGGATTTAGCGATCGCCTTCTAGTTGATTTTCTAGTTGATTTTTCTTGAATTTGATCTTCTAGTTTTGGCGATCGTCCTCTTGATATAGCAAAATCAGAGTGGCTGAGGGCAGGCAAGACTTCGCTCAGATTTAGTGACCGCACTTCCATCAGACTCAGTGACCGCACTTAGATCAGACTCAGTGAGCACCTCCGTGGACTAACCCGAAATTCTAGGGTCTTCTTAATTCTTAACCTGCGTAGGCAGGTTTTGCTTCTGTAGCTGTGGCTTGAGTTGCCAAGGTTCATAG
>JAAUUE010000355.1 GCA_012031635.1 Coleofasciculaceae cyanobacterium SM2_1_6
GGTGTCGTCGTCTGAGTCGAGATTATGAGTGTTCTACCCACAGTGCTGAGGCTTGGATTTATCTTGCTTCTATTCGCCTTTTACTCCGGCGGTTAGCATGACACTTTACTTTTCAGACATCCTCTAAAAGACGGGATTCTCTGACCACTAAAAAATGCCTGTCGGCAGACATACAAAGTGCTATTAAACAGGTTTTTAGAAAGAAATGACATGTTATCGATTTTTCTAAAATGTCTGTTTGATGCTTTAATAGTATGCTTTTCAACTAATAGCATTTAAAGTTTTCCTCTAAGCCTGTAATTAAAATATTTAGTCTTGCTTTCTTCCTCCTTAATTCATAGATTCCTGCACAGAAGCACATAACAATAATCATTATTATGTCATAACTGAATGTACTCGACCATATTTGTCTATGTTTTAATAGTTAAAACTAAATACCAAATATTTATAGACAAATTAATGAGCATAGACATCAGATTTTCCCCCAGTTTTGTCCAAACTCTGGGCAATAGGAGAGGTGGAAACCATGGCTGCCATGAGTTGAGCAGGGGTGACAGAGAAGGGTAAACGATGGATATCAGAACCTGCACCACAGGCGATTTCTGCGGCTCGGCGGAGTTCGCTGAGGGTAATTTCTCCTAAACCTAAATCTTCGAGGCTGAGGGGGAGATTAATGGCTTGATAGAATTCGATTAATTGCTTTCTAGCGGTGACGGCTAGTTGATTCCCTTGCAACATTTCTTCAAGGCGGAGTTGGACGAGGATGCCGTAGGCAACTTTTTCGCCGTGGAGAGCATGATGGGCGGCGGGGATGTGGGTTAACCCATTATGGACAGCGTGGGCGGCGACGGTGCGGCATTGCGCTCCCCCAATCCCGCCAATGACTCCGGCTAACAAGACCGTAGCATCTACTACTTCTTGCCAGACTGGACTGCCGGGATTTTCGAGGGCGGCGATCGACTTTTGCAGCAAAATATCCCGTAACACCCTCGCCTGTTGAACAGCGGCAATGATCATGGTTTGTTCTGAACTGCCACTACTCACAGAGGCTTCATACCATTAGCCAAGGCATCGCCAATGCCAGCGATCAAAGTCTGGGGGGGAGCCGTGGCAATCAGGTTGTAATCCAAGATCAAAAGGTCAGGACATTTAGCTAAACTCACATCATAAAGAAAGGCTCCGGCGTTGGAATAGACATTAGAAAGGGCTGTCCAAGCGGCACAGGTGGCGGCAGAGGTGGGAATGGTGACGATCGGCAGGTGGCTCTGATAGGCGATCAGTTTGGCGGTATCCAGAGCTTTGCCTCCCCCCACACCAATGATCACATCGGTCTCGTGACTGGTTACTTTTTCTTTAAGGGCAGCAAGGCTAGTTTCGCTACAGTCGGGGCTGTAGGAACTGGTGGTGATTTCCAGATGGGCAGTGAGGGGGGCAAGGTAGGGTCGGATTAACCCTAGAGTACGATCGCCCCCAATTACCAAAGGACGACTACCCAAGGCAGCGATCGCTGTTCCGGCTTCTCTTAGGGCGTTGACTCCCCGGCAAACTCTGGCGGGGGCAATACTTAAGTTAAAAATGGGGCTGGGATGAGTAGAAGTTAAAGAATCTGACATGGCTACTAGAACTACGTTGAAGTTAGTTATTTCTGAAGTTGCTGGGAAATTGGTGTTTGGGAATTAGTTACATGGTCTGAAGAATTACCTAAAGAACCCAAAACAAGCCAAAATTTTGTTTTTTGATCATACAAGACTTTTGATTAAGTGCCGAGATTTGAGTTTTTTCTGATCTATCTGGACTTTACCCGTTTCTATGATAATCCTTTCCCAAATCTCTTGACAGCCTCTATTAGTTAAGTTAAAGTTGTAATCAATTAAGTGAGTCATTTAAGTTCTTTCTTGCTAGCTAAGTACATGGCTTAACAGTGAAGCTACTTATTTAGATTAACAAAGTTATGTTGTCGGTCAATCTTGATATCTAATCATTTTCAATCATTGAGGAGGCGATCGTGTCCTGCGAATGTAAATGTTGTTGTTGCAAAGAGCCAGAGAAAAAGCCCCCCGCCCCTGAGCTAATCAATCCGGTATTTTTCGCTGCTACCGTCATTATGCTTTCCCTCATCGGTCTTGGGCAGTTGCAAACTAGCCAGCTAGAGCAGAATCGAGTCCTACCCCTCTCAAATCCCGCAAATCCCTCTAATCCCGCCTTTAAGTCTGGTAGTTAATCCCATTGAGGATGATTAATTGCCTGTCTTTTTGCACTTTTTTATATTCTAAGCATGGGAATGATGGATGGGAAGAGTGATGGTGAAAGTTGTACCGATATTGAGTTGACTATCTACCTTGATTTGTCCTTGGTGGAGATCGATAAATTGTTTGACGATATGCAATCCCAGCCCAGTACCGGGAATATTACTAACATTTCTGCCCCGATGGAAAGGTTCAAAAAGATGGGGTAAATCTTCTGGAGGAATGCCGATGCCTCGATCGCTGATCCTAATAATTACCTGCCCTTGCCGTTTGGAGAGTTGTAGAGCTACAGGTTGATGATTAAAGGTATAACGGAGGGAATTGGTAACGATATTAGTGAGGATTGACCGGAGAAGTTTTTCATCTAGTTCTGCCATGAGGCTTTGCGATCGACTAGTCATGGTTAATTGCGGATAATCATAATCTCGCTGCATCTCTGCCACCAAGGCACAACAAAATTGGACAAGATTTAGCTCGATCGGGCGGATTTCTAGCTTATGGGCTTCGATTTTTCCAATCACCAAAATATCATCAATCATTTGGGTCATTCGCTCCACATTCCTCTGCACCCCCCGGAGATAATCCCCACGCTGCTCTGGGGAAAGTTGGGTGTCATACCGTTCCAAGGACGAGGCAGACAGCAAAATATTGTGGAGAGGATTGCGAAACTCATGGCAGACCATGGAGACAAATCTTGATTTGAGTTCACTCAGTTCCTGTAGCTGTTGGTTCGCCTGTTGGAGTTCGGCGGTGCGCTCCCACACCTTCTGTTCGAGTTCTTCCTTCGTCCGTTGCAAGACTGCCTCTGCCCATTTGCGCTTGGTAATATCCTGAAAAGCCACCACCGTACCGAGGAGGTTTCCTTGCTCATCTTCCATGGGGGTGCTGATATACTCCACTGGAAAACTAGAGCCATCCCGCCGCCAAAAAACTTCCGTATTCGAGCTATGGATTTTGCCATCCCGGAAGGCGAGGTAAATGGGACATTCGTGGGCGGGGTAGGGGCTTTGATCTGGTTTGGAATGGTGCAGCACTGAGTGCATAGATTTCCCCAATAAATCAGTAACTTCCCAGCCAATCATCCGGGCCGCCGCCGGGTTGATAAAAGTGGCTCTGCCCATCAAATCAAGGACATAAACTCCTTCCCCAACAGAATTGAGGATTAATTGGTGCTGACGGCGGAGATTTTCTAAGTCTTTATCTAATTTATCAAAGCCTTTATTTAATTGTTTACTTAAGTCTTTATTTGGGGCTGGTTGGAGCCAGTAGTGTTGCTGCATGGGTTTTGCTGCATGGGGATGGAGGATATTAACCAAAAGGGCGATTGATCGCCATACTTAGCTATGTATTCTATTACACCACTGAAATAATTGGATACCTCTAAAACTTAAATAAATAAGCAGTGAGTAGGTAGATTCCCCAAATATTACTAAATCATCACTAAGTTGCCTCCTATCAATTGCCCCTAAATCCACCAAGAATTTCTATAAATTCAACTTTCCATGAAAAAAATTCTGGTCATTGAAGATGAAATGCAAACTCTGAACATTTTTATGAAGTGTTTGGAATTTGAGGGTTTTTGGGCGATCGATGCTAAGGACGGCACTACAGGCATTGCCCTAGCCCAAACTCATCTGCCAGATTTGATTATCTGCGATATTATGATGCCGGACATGGACGGCTATGCGGTACTGACAGCCCTGCGCCAATTGCGATCGACCGCCCCGATTCCCTTCATTTTCCTCACTGCCAAAGTCACCATGACCGATCTCCGCCAAGGCATGACCATGGGAGCCGATGATTACCTCACTAAGCCCTGTAGTATCGAGCAGTTTCTCACAGCCATCAATACCCGTCTCGATCGTCAAGCCTTCCTCCAAGAATGTTTTAGTTCTAGTGCTATAGATTCAGCAAAAGCTTTAACCAAAGATTTAGCCAGCACCATAGATACGCCAGTTAAAGAGCTAAATATTACTAGCAATGCTCGACAAATTACTAGTTATTCCCAGATTACCGACAATAATCTCGACAATAATCTGAACAATAATCTCGACAATAATCTGAACAATAATCTCGACAGTATTCCCCAAAATAAAGAAGTATCCCAGAAAACCCCCGGTAAAAAAGTAAGTATATTTCCTGATTGTCCCCGGCTGGCTCCAGTTTTTAACTTCATTGAAGCCCACTATCATCAGTCCATTAGCCTGAGCGATATTGCCAAAGCCGTCGGTTACTCCCCTGCTTATTTGACGAACCTTGTGCAAGAATTAACAGGGCATAGCGTGAAACAATGGGTGACGGAGCGGCGGATGGTACAAGCACGGCAGTTGTTGCAGAATACTGATCAAAATGTGCGGCAAATTGCGGAGACGATCG
>JAAUUE010000356.1 GCA_012031635.1 Coleofasciculaceae cyanobacterium SM2_1_6
GGCAGACATTTTTTCTGATTGCACCAAGGTGGCTTGAGCTTGATGAAGTTGATTGATTGTAGCTTCCAGTTCAGCATTTTTGGCAGCAGCAAGACTGGTGGCGGCTTCCCGGAGTTTGATCTCTTTTTGGAGTTGGCTTGCTTGATAGCGCAGCTCCAACAGGGCAATTACCTGTCGGCTTAGGGCTTGGAGAGCTTTGATTTGAGTTTCACTAAGCTGCCGGGGGACTTGATCAATGACGCACAAAGTTCCTAGGGCAAATCCATCGCTAGTTACCAAGGGCGCACCAGCATAGAAACGAATATTTGGAACCTCTGTAACGAGGGGATTTTCTGCAAAACGCACATCTTCTGAAGCATCGGGGACTACCATTACTTCCTCTGGTTCGAGAATGGCATGACTGCAAAAGGCTTGACTACGGGGGGGTTTCTGTGGCATCGATCCCGTAGCGAGATTTAAACCACTGCCGATCGTGATCCACTAGGCTCACAAGGGCGATCGGGGCATCGCAGATCTGGGCAGCGATCGTGGTCAAATCATCATAATCCTGCTCTGGCAAACTATCTAGTACCTGATAGCGCTGTAGGGTTGATAGCCTTTCTACCTCATTTTCAGGTACTGTAAATTCTGAAGAATGAGAATCTGAAGTTTGATCTGAAACTTGCGCTGGAGCTTGATCTGAACTAGATACCGAGGGGACGATCGCCGCAGTTGTCGGGGTTGTAGTGGTTTTGGAGATCACTTGTATGTCTTGATTTTCGTTTGCCATCACTGGTTCGATCCGATTTAACAGGTTATTTAAATGATGAGGATTAAACAATTTATGAATATTTACCATCCTTTCCTCCTTAGGGAATAAGGAAATTTAGTTGCAGACAAACTAGGTAGAAAAACTTGAAAAGATGAAAAAATCCATCAAAATCCTGACCATTTCGTTTCAATTTGCCTTAATTAGTTTATAGGATGAAAAGAGAAAAACTAGAGAATTTTTTAATAAAAGTAGATGTATTAACTACATTACCAAGTAATATCTAACTATTCTGATCAACAAGTCTAGTTAGTCTAAAAAAGATGCAGCAATTTTCATTTGAAGAAAAATTCTTAATCAACCATTATTTTTGAGGTTAGATTTTGAGGCTAGATTTTGAGTGGCGTATCAGAATTATTCTGAAACATTAGTGAATATTAAATGCAGAAAACTTCTTTGTCTAATCTAGCTATGGGGCGGCAGGAATGGTTATTACTATTGTTTCTATCTCTAATTTGGGGCGGCTCCTTTTTCCTGATTAAGATTGCTTTAGAGGACTTTTCACCTTTGTTGATAGTTACAGGGCGGATCCTCGTGGCAGCGATCGCTCTCAATGCTTTTGTGTATATGACAGGGAAGAAAATGCCCACCTCCTTGGCTACTTGGAGGAGATTTATGCTCATGGGTTTGCTTAATAATTTAATTCCCTTCAGCCTGATCACTTGGGGGCAACTCCACATCAGCAGTAGTCTCACCTCCATTCTTAATGCGACAAACCCCCTATTCACAGTCCTCTTAGCTCATTTTCTTACCCAAGATGAAAAACTTACGATTAATCGCCTCTTGGGAGTAGTCATTGGTTTAATTGGCACGGTGGTACTGATTGCCCCAGATTTCCAACAGATCAGCCTAGAGGGTTGGGGACAGTTAGCGGTGCTTGGGGGAGCTTTTTGCTATAGCTTGGCGGGTATTTATACTAGGGGATTTAGACAGTTTGCCCCCGTAGTCGTTGCTGCCAGCACGGTTAGTTGTTCTGTCTTAGTTTTGTTACCCATCAGCCTGATTGTCGGTGGGGCGGATCTACTCAAGGTTCGGGCTACTGCGTGGTTAACAATTTTTACTCTGGGGTTTCTCTGTACAGAGATCGCCTACCTGTTGTATTTCCACCTTATTGCCGTGTCGGGAGCGACAAACGCTGCCTTGGTAACTTTCTTGATTCCCATTAGCGCTTTACTGCTGGGTTTTTTTATTCTCCATGAAAGGATCGAGGGGAAGGCTGTGGCTGGGATGATCTTAATCTTTGTCGGTTTAGCTGTGATTGATGGCAGACTATGGTTCCGCCAAAAAGTTTAGAAAGTTTGGAAAGCTTAAAAAGTTGAGAAAGTCTAGAAAGGTAAAAATAATCAATCCCAGAGGGCAAATCTAGGATAATGTAGTACATACAAACTAATTCATGGGTAAATTTTTGGAGGATTTTTGAGTATGACTTCCGCAACTTATCGACAATTTGGCAAAGATGAAACTGTGTATTCTGCGATCGTCCCTTCGCCCCTCGGATTCATGTTAGTCGCCGCTACTAAAAAAGGGCTGTGTCGTCTGGTTTTGGGGAACGATCGTCAAGCCTTAGAAACTCTCCGCCAGCAGGAATTTGCTCAGGCTGATCTTCAGAGGGCCAATCCTCAACTCCAAGACTGGATCCAAGCTATCCTTGATTACCTCAATGGCAAACAAACCCTGCCAGCTTTCCCCTACGATCTTCAAGGTACTGCCTTTCAAACCCAAGTATGGCAAGCTCTCCAACAGATTCCCTTGGGAGCCACAGTTAGTTATAGCGAGGTAGCAACAGTAGTTAACAATATCAAGGCAGTGCGGGCGGTGGCTAATGCCTGTGGAGCAAATCCGGTGGCGTTGGCAATTCCCTGTCATCGGGTTGTCCGGCAGAGTGGAGAACTAGGCGGCTATCGCTGGGGACTCGATCGTAAACAAGCTCTCCTCAAACTCGAAGCTAACTATCTTCAAAAGAACAGCTAAATCTAATAATTAATTAGTAGTTAATATTAGCTAAACCAATCTTTTAAATTTTCTTGTGCTTTTGTTGTGTGTTCTGGTTTGATGTGAACAGCGACAATGGTTAGAGCCGAAACTAAGGCTCCAAGATCATCGCTATAACCTGCAAAAGGGGTTAAATCGGGAATAGCATCTACTGGGACTACAAAATAGCTGAGGGTAGTAATAATTACGGTTTTTGCCCAAAGAGGAGTATCAGGATCAAGGAGAGAGTAATAAAGAGTGAGAGCTTTTTCAATTACATCTTTCCCAGCATCAACAGCGTAGGTTTTGATCTTTTCCAAAAATGAGGATTCTTGGTACTCTTTGCTGAAATCATCAGAATTATCATCCATCAGTAGCTAATCCCCTAATAATCTATTAATTAGATATTCGCTGTTCTGCTTATTAAAATCATAGCTTACTTGAGAATCTGTTAAAGATATAGGTCTAGCTTCTAAAAGTTAGAAGTTTTTATCTAGCTTTGAAGGGATTCACAATCTCTAGTTGATCAATATTTGAGTATCCAAAATCTTCTGTATATAGCCTTTGAACTTTCGCTTCCAAGCAAGCAGCAACAATCATTGCATCCCAATGCGACAAACTAAAACGATTCATTAAATTTTCTGCTCGATCGATAACCATCCACGTTGGTAGAGCCGTATACCAAACCTGCTGTAGGTCACGGATGTACTGATATGCCTGTACTCTGTCATATCCTAGGGATTCCAATTTACGACTAGCAGCCAAATATTCACACGCAACCTGCCATAACAAAACACCATCTACTAGATTAGATATTAGAGACACCGCAATTTCTTGTTTAACTCGATCGCGGGGATCATTAACATAGATCAAGATATTAGTATCAACGGCGTTCATGAAGCATTTCCCTTGTGAAGCGAGGAGCATTAGGAGGGATAAGATTTTGCTGCATTCTCTCAACTAAAGAGCTAAGAAATCGTTGTTTAGCCCCTGCATCAGAAATCAAAGGTGAGGTAACTTGAGGAGACTGGATAAACAATTCCACCTCAGTTCCCTCCGGTAACTCAAAATCTGTCTGGAGGATAAATGCACCCTTTTGATAAATTGCTTTCAAGGCTTGAGACATAGAAAAAACTCCAAAAATTTATTTTCTTCTCTTCTCTCTTCTTCTTAAAATTATACTGCCATTAATTTGCAACTTGGAGGCTGGAGCATCGATCGCACAGCCCAAAAAATTCGAGGGTGTGATAATAAATCTTAAACTTTTGTCCGCACTGGAGACTATGTTCTAGGTCATGGACAGGGCATTCATCAATGGGGATAGAAATCCCGCACTGGAGACAGGTAAAATGGTGCTGGTCTTCTTGGATGCAGCTATAGAGAGCTTCACCACTAGGTAGGGTGCGAACTTGGATCGTGCCTTCGAGTTTGAGAGCATCAAGGGAACGATAAACCGTAGCTAAACCCATATTTTGCTGTTGGTTTCGTAATTCGATGTACAATTGCTGGGCAGAAGTTGCTCGATTGAGAGTTTTGAGGAGATTGAGGATTTTTTCTTGGGAACGAGTGCGCTGGATTTTCATAGAAATTTTCGGTTTTTTGATTATTTTTGATGAGATATGTTTGGTTAGATATTTTTTAACTAATTTGCTGCAAACTATAGCAAGGAAAGAGATAGTTAGGATAACTACTAACTTGATGAACAAGGGGCTTAAGCCCCTTGCCTGTCCTAGGCAATTCTGACTTTGCTATATTAAGTAACGAGTACATAACGAGGAAGTTTTCAAGGGATAAGCATGACTTTACAATATCAGGCTCAAATTTACGTTACTTT
>JAAUUE010000357.1 GCA_012031635.1 Coleofasciculaceae cyanobacterium SM2_1_6
CTCTCCCTAGGGAGAGGGATTTAGGGTGAGGGTCATGATTCACGCAAGAGGTCTAATTATCTGCATTGATAGCGGAAATTTTCCCTTCGACTTCGCTCAGGGAACGTCTCTAGGTTTAGGGTTAGAACTTTGAACGTCTCTAGGCTTAGGGTTAGAACTTTTGCCTAAATCGAACTCACGTTAGGGTAGATTCTTAGTTATTCAACTATTCTGCATCACCAAAGATGGTGAAGTGCCAAGGTTTTCGGGCAGCACCGGTGGTATCGAGGACGACGTGCTTGACGATCGAATACTCCTCAAGGGCGTAGTGGGAGAGATCCTTGCCGAAGCCGCTTTGTTTGAAACCACCGTGGGGCATTTCGCTGGTGATGGGTAAATGGTCATTGATCCAGACCGTGCCGCATTCTAGGGCTGCCGATAGGCGCATGGCGCGTTGGACATTACTAGTCCAGACACTCCCGGCTAAGCCATAGGGTGTATCATTGCCTAGGGCGATCGCCTCCGCCTCATCCTGAAAGCGATTCACCGTGACCACGGGGCCAAAGATTTCTTCCTGCACACAGTTGGCCGTCTGGGGCGGCTCTAAAATAATTGTTGGGGGATAGAAAAAGCCCTCTTCCCCGGATAATTCTCCCCCAACTAAAACTTTAATACCCTGCTGTTGGGCTTCTTGGACAAAGCCGTGGACTTTTAACTGGTGGGCAGCGCTGCTTAGGGGCCCCAGATCTGTAGTTTCTTGCATGGGATCACCAACCCGCACCTGGTGGGTTAATTCTTGGAAACGAGCCACGAAGCGATCGAACACTGCCTCCTGCACATAGATCCGAGTTGCTGCCGTACAGTCCTGCCCCGTATTCACAAAGGCTCCCACCACTGCGCCTTGGGCTGCCGCTTCAATATCAGCATCCTCAAACACAATAAACGGAGCTTTCCCTCCTAGTTCCAACGTGACTCGCTTCGCTGTTTGGCTGGCTAACTCCATCACTCGTTTCCCTGTCCGGGTACTTCCTGTGAAGCTAATCATCCGAATTTGGGGATGGCTGCAAATAGCTTCGCCCACGGCTACTTCTCCAGTAACAATATTAATCAGCCCGGCGGGGAGTCCGGCTTCGATCGCAATTTCGGCAAGTTTAATTGTGGTAATGGGGGTATTGGGGGCGGGCTTGAGGACGATCGCATTCCCAGCCGCAATGGCGGGGGCAATTTTCCAGATCGCCATCATCAAGGGATAATTCCACGGAGTGATCGCTCCCACAACCCCAACGGGTTCCCGCCGCAACAGACTCGTATAGCCGCCCAAATATTCTCCTGCCGCCGCCCCTTCTTGTCGCCGCAGAGTCGCTGCAAAGTAGCGCAGATTATCAATGCCCGCCGGAATATCACTGTTGGCACTGAGTTTAATCGGTTTGCCAGCATTGACGCTTTCCAGTTCTGCTAGTTCGGCACTGTGGATTTCCATGACATCGGCAAATTTCAGCAGAGCAGCACTTCGTTCTCCATAGGAGAGGCTACCCCAGATTTTTTGAGCAGCTTGGGCAGCAATCACCGCTTGATTCACATCTTCGGGAGTCCCCACGGCAACGGTAGCAAATACTTTCCCGGTGGCGGGATTAATCAGGTCTTGGCTACCCGTAGAGACTAGTTGACCGTTGATCACCATGGGGTAATGAGGGAGTTTTTCCATAGGTTTGAGATAATGTAGAGTTGGTAGAGATTTTTAGAGATTTTTTACAGATTTTAAGGCGATACTAGATAATTTAATATAATTTGCATTCCGGCAGTTGGGGGCGATCGAGTTTGATAGGATTAGAGAAAAGTGTTTCCTCTAGCCTATGAACAACCCTCAAACGGAATTTGATAGCCCTTGGAAAGAAATATTAGAAAATTATTTTGAAGAGTTCATCCGGTTTTTCCTGCCCGTAGCTCATCCAGAAATCGACTGGGATCGCCCCCCAGAATTTTTGGACAAGGAACTACAGCAAGTGGTGCGGGATGCCGAACTAGGGAGACGGATGGCGGATAAACTAGTCAAAGTTTGGTGCAAAAACGGTACAGAAATTTGGGTATTAATTCATGTAGAAGTGCAAAGCCAAGATGAGGCTGATTTTGCCGAAAGAATGTTCGTTTATCATTATCGGATTTTTGATAAATATCGATGCCCAGTGGTGAGTTTAGCTGTCTTGGGAGATGAGAGGAGAAACTGGAAACCAAAACAATTTAGCTATCAATTATGGGAAACTAGCATTAATTTTAATTTCAAGGTGGTGAAACTGCTAGATTATGGCGATCGCTGGGCAGAGTTAGAAACTAGCTCAAATCCTTTTGCTATAGTAGTGGTAGCTCATCTCAAGGCTCAGGAAACAAGGAGCGATCGCCTAGAGCGAAAAAGGTGGAAACTGGCTTTGGTGAGGCAGCTTTACGAGCAGAATTATTCCCGAACTGAGGTGATTAATTTATTTCATTTCATCGATTGGGTAATGAGTCTCCCGGAGGAGTTGGAGCAGGAGTTTTGGCAATCAGTACAGGAATTAGAGGAGGATAGAAGTATGCCTTATATCACAAGTGTTCAAAGAATTGGTCGGCAAGAGGGTCGGCAAGAGGGTCGGCAAGAGGGTCGGCAAGAGGGTCGGCAAGATGGCTTATTGAAGGGGATTGAACTAGGTTTGAGGTTGAAGTTTAGGGCTGAGGGGTTGGCGGTGTTGCCAGAGGTTGCGGAAATTAAAGATGTTGATTTGTTGGAAACAATTTTGGCGGGGTTGGAAACTGCGAATACTTTGGAAGAATGGCGGAAACTTTATCAGGCGAGATTGGAGTGAAACTTGGGGCTTAATATTATGTGATTTTACTTAAATCAATAAATTTTACTTAAATCAATAAGATATCTCTGTTATCCTAAAGCAAATTTAGGAAAGAAGAGGTGGGCAATGGTGAGGCGCTGGGTGAATCTGGTGGGGGTGACTCCTTTATTGTTGGGGATGATGGTGGCTGTACCGCAGATGGTGGCGGCGACCTTGGTGGCGGCTCAGAGTAGCGAGAGCAGTCAACAAACTGAGGCTCAAAGGTTATACGAGGAAGGCGAACAACTTCGCCAGCAAAGAGGTACGGGATTTTTGCAACGGGCTTTAGTTAAGTTTCAGCAAGCATTACCTCTGTTTCGGGCGGCTGGAGACCGCACTGGGGAGGCGGATAGTCTCGATCGTATTGGCAGAGTACATAACACCCTTGGGGAACTGGAACAAGCCCTTGAGTCCTATCAACAGGCTTTACCACTTTGGCGAGAGGTGAGTAACCGCATCGGTGAAGCTATTACCCTGAATAACATCGGGGATGTGTACAGAGGGATGGGGCAACCGCAGCAGGCGCTAAATTTCTATCAACAGGCTTTACCAATTTTCGGTGAAGTAGGCGATCGCTTTCAGGAAGCTGCTACTCTGATGACCATCGGGCATGTTTATAGGAGCATGGGGCAATCAGAACAGGCGGTAAATTTTTATCAACAGGCTTTACCAATTTTCCGGGAGATGGACAATTCTCCAGAGCAGAGGTCACGCCCATACTCTTGGGAAGCTAATACCCTGATTACGATCGGGAGTGTGTATAGTGAGGTTATAGGACAACCAGAACAGGCCCTAAGTTTTTATCAGCAGGCTTTACCAATCCTCAGGAGAGTAGGCAATCGCAGGTTGGAAGCTAATATCTTGGAGAATATTGGGCTGCTGTACAGGAGCCTAGGTCAACTAGAACAGGCTCTAAGGGCTTATCAACAGGCTTTACCAATTTATCGGGAAGTAGACAATTTTCCAGAGCAGAGGCTAATCCGATCCTCTTGGGAAGCTATGACTCTGTTTACGATCGGGAATATGTATAGTGATATGGGGCAACCAGAACAGGCGCTAAATTCTTATCAACAGGCTTTACCAATTTTCAGGGAAAAAGGTAATCGCTCCTTGGAAGCTCTTACTCTGGTTTTACTCGGAGAGGTCTCCAGTAAGATTGGGCAACTAGAACAGGCTCTAAACTTTTATCAACAGGCTTTACCAGTTTTCAAGGAAGAGGGCAATCGCCGAGGGGAAGCAAGAATCCTTTATAATTTAGCCTCTGCCCAGCGTACCCTAAATGATTTACCTACAGCTTTGCAAAATATCCAAGCGGCGATCGCTATATTTGAAGATATCCAGAGACAACTGATTCATCCAGATTCCCAGACTTCTGACTTTGCCACTGTCAAGAACTACTACAAACTCCAAGTTGAACTGTTAATGGAGTTACACCAGCAAAATCCCCGCCAAGGATACAATATTCAAGCTTTTAATGTTACTGAGCGATCGAGAGCGAATACCTTCTTGGAACTGTTAACAAAATCCAGATTCGATATTCTTGCTGGAGTTGCCCCCCAACTTTTGCAACAGGAGCAGGATCAGCCCTTGACCCTAGAACAAGTCCAACAACAAATTCTTGATGACCAAGATCAGCCCTTGACCCTAGAGCAAATCCAACAACAAATTCTTGATGACGATACTATAATTCTGTCTTATTCCCTAGGGGAAGAACGTAGCTATCTTTGGTTAGTCAGCAAAACTGAGATGACCAGCTATGAATTGCCAAGCCAAA
>JAAUUE010000358.1 GCA_012031635.1 Coleofasciculaceae cyanobacterium SM2_1_6
TAAGGATGGTCGGGAATATTTGGTACGAATTTTAGCGGCGGGAAACTACGTTGGTCGGGGAGGAAGAAATTCGGGTTTTGCTGATGTGGTACCGAATTTGCTGGTCTACCAAGAGGGAGATAGTGTGGCTTCCACCAGTTTTGACGGGACGATTCTCAGTGAAGAGTTGACTCAACAGAGATTGGAGCAGTTGCTCTCGGTGGTGGAGTTGCGGAGTCGCCGTTCTGGGTTGGCGGGGGCGATCGAGGTAGAAGATGGCAAACTAACTACTTTTCTCAGATTTGTTTCTCAGCTAAGTCAACTGGGGCAGGATGCCGAAATCCGGGCGATCGTCCTCAACGCTACCTACACGGCGGGTCCTCTCAAGTTAAGATTGATCGCCATCAAAGATGGGCGAATTATCCTGTCTAGCCAAATCTAAGATGAGTTTTGCATAGTTGACATAGGAAAATTACAAGTCCCGTTAATAATCTTTACTCCGTCCTTACCAACACAGTGTTAACTGGCTTATCTTATCGATTCCTTCTGCCCATACTACAGATTAGTCTCCATCTAACAATTTCTGAATGATGCGGCGGGATATACGAAAATTTGTCTGCTGTAGTCGAGATATCTCATCTGCCAAGTCGATAAGCCCTTGATTTGCAGCATCATCTAGAATTCCAAGAGTACCGACAATAGGAATGCTTCGATCACTAGCGACATCTCTCCCCAATCGTTCATCTATGATCAGTAAGTCTGCTGGCAAGGTTTGAGCTAAGGTAATCGCAGCTTGTTCTCCCAGATCGAGAGCATTGAGGGTTGAATCAACTCCGGAAACAGTTTGGACTGTAAGCCAAGCAGGAGGATTGGCAATCCATTGCTGAAGAACAAATGGTGCTAAGGGATCAAGCATTTCCCTCCGAACTACATCAGGAATGATAATTTGCTGATACAACTGAGGTAGTAGATCGATTTGGTCGATTAGCAGCAAGTAATTAATCGGCGAAGTGTCAGAAACAACGATCATGAGGTACTGTTGGCTCGCTTTGTGCGAAGTTGGCGGAGGGTTTCACGATCGCTGTTTAGATCTGCCTCATCGTAATGTAAATCAGCATGATGTTGCTTCAAAAAGCTATCTACTGCCCAGCGAGAGGGTAGACCAAGAATACGACCAACTTGAGTACTAGTGATTTTTTCAGTCTGATAGGCTTGTACCGCTAGGGCCTCTAAAATCTCACGAGAAAGGTCATCTAGATCAAAGTATTGAAGCAGTTCTTCAGGTAGGTCAAGGGTAATTTGCATAGTTTGGACTTAATTTAATTACGAGTTAGTAAAACTACTGCATGGGCGGAGATCGCTTCTTCTCGACCCACAGCATCTAGTTTTTCATTGGTAGTAGCTTTGATGCCGATCTGGTCTGGAGTGAGAGACAGGATCACGGCGAGGCGATCGCGCATTTCTCCGAGGTGCGGTTTCAACTTCGGGCGCTCGGCAACAATTACCGAGTCAATATTGCCAATTCTCCAACCCTGTTCTTGAATCAAATGATTTACCTGAGACAACAACATCAAACTATCGGCTCCCTTCCATTTGTCATCCGTTGGCGGAAAATAATGCCCAATATCTCCCAAACTCAGCGCTCCCAACAGCGCATCCATAATCGCATGGGTCAACACATCGGCATCACTATGCCCCAACAAACCCTTTTCATGGGCAATTTCCACCCCACCCAAAATCAATTTCCGACCTACGGCTAACTGATGAATATCGTAACCATTCCCTACTCTAATCTGCATAAAACAATCCCTTAAAACTAATAATTTCTAGCAACTAAGCTACTGACTAACTTTGACCTAATTGCAGGAATTAAATCTACCTACTAAATCCATCACCTAATTCTGTTTTTGTTGTTTTACCCAAGCTCGAAATGATTCACTAGCAGCAATTTCATCTGTCCAACACTCCTGTAAAAATTGATAAAGGCGTTCTTTAATAGCTAGGGGAAAAGTCGGGCTATCTTCTACTTCTAGATACTGGTTTTGATCTTGACTTTGATCTTGATTGTGTTGAAGTTGATAAATCCGTAAAACCCTGCCATTGTAACGCCAAAACTCTGGAACACCCATACTGGCATACAAATTAAGTTTGTCAATATCAGTGTGGGTAATATCTATTTCTGCAATTAAATCTGGGGGCGGATCAACATTTAAGTCAACTATTTTTCCTACTACTTTGGGTTGATTTTGAATATAGTAACAATCATCTGCTTCCGCACTGCGTTGGAGGTCTGGGCGATTGAGGGTAGTAGAACCCATAGTTTTAATTTTCATCCCCAATTCTGTCACCAAAATCCGAATAAATACCTCAATCATCCGGACAGCATTTTCGTGTTGTTCTAAAGGCATAGTAATTTCTAGAGTTCCTCGATCGTAGGTCAAGCGGGACGATCGCTTATTCCCCAAAGCCGTCAAAATTTGCTGATAATTTTCCCAACTCAAATCATGAAAAACTACCCGTTGTTCTGCTAGTTGCTCTATTGGTCTTACAGGTGCTGGCTCTGGATTTTTGGAAATTGGCTGAGTAACTGAACTAACCATAATTTTTGAGGTAAATTTTTGAAATAAGTTTTTGAGGTAGAGATGTAGCTAAAAGTTTAATTAGATTTGAGGGTCTGATATCTATTTATTTTCGAGGGGAGATAAATAAAGCTCTGGATCTTGGGCTAAGGCTCCAGCAGGGGAATTAATTCTGATTTCAAAATGCAGATGGGGTTCGGCACTGTGGACATTGCCTGTATTCCCTACAGTTCCCAACACATCCCCCGATCGCACCTGTTGCCCCATTGTTACTCTAATTTCTCCCAAATGGGCATACCGGGATTGCTGCCCTTCGCCATGATTAATCACTACCAAATTACCCCAAGGATTCTGCTCCCCCGCAAAGGCTACGACCCCATTTCCCGCCGCTACCACCTCTGTCCCCAAGGGAGCCGCTAGATCCAGCCCGCTATGAAATTGATTTGATAATTGATTTGATAATTGACTTGATAATTGATTTGGTTCTGCTCCCAGTTCATTAGGTTCACTATAAAAACCATACCGCAGGATGATTCGGACTGGAGGAGCGAGGGGGTAGCGATCGATCCTCGATTCAAATCTTTGGGGGGTTCCCGTCGCTGTCCAATTGATCCCCGGCAGAAATACGACAGAACTTGGGGATTGGCAACCATTAAGCTCAAACAAAATATCCGCCCGGACTCCGTAGCGGCGACTCAACTCCGCCCAAGTAGTCCCCGCCGTCACCGGGATCGCAATACCATTAAAAGGCGGGATTAAAATTTCGGTACCGATCGCAGGTAAGCCCCGTTGCAGATTGGGATTAAAGCTAAACAGGGTCTGACCAACTAGCCCGTAGCGATTGGCAATACTTTCGAGGGTTTCTCCCGGACTAATTTGATGGCTGCGTAACCGGGCAAAAACTGAGCTACAGGGGGAAGAGGGCTGCGCCTCAGCTCGGAGTGCCAAGGGCGTAGTAATACCGAAGTAAGTTCCTAGAGCCAATAAACCCAGAGAGCTTAAAAATCTGCAAGAGGATAAGGAGGATAAAAATGGAACTAATTTTCCCATGGTCTATTTTTCTAAGCGAGCTTGATCAAAGGGGGATTAAAGTCGGGCTAAAGTGGGTTTAGAGTTTGAATTAGAGTTTGATTTCATCTCCTAAGTGTAATATTTTCCCGGATTCGGTGGCGGGAATAATTGTGTTGACGGTGAAACGATAGAAATGGTTGAAGGGCGATCGCTCCACTCCCGCAGTTAAAGTTTCTTGGCGCTGCTGGCTAAAAATCTTTTGAAATTGGGGATAGGCTGCCCCAGTCTGGGAATCACGGGTCGGCACAATGCACCGGGAACAGGGATAGGCTCCTAAAAACTGCACATCCCCGATCGAAAATTCCTTGGGGTGATCTTTTTTGCCAAACAGACAATCTTCCCAAAAGGGGGTGGCGGGGTCAGTATCGGTAATTTCGAGGTTTGCCCGCATTCGTTTGGCAATTTCTGGGCTATCCAAGTCTGGGAACCATGTACTCACAGTGTGGAGACTGCTTTGACTAAAAATAGTGGGACCATTGGCTTTGAGGTCATCGGGGAAACCGTGGATCGGGTTTTCTTGAATTTGGGCCGGGGTTTGAAAGTAGGCGCTCAGCCATGTAGTTAAAGTAGCGAGATCCTGCTCTAAATCAAAGCTAATTGGTTCAGGGGTTTCTGGGGCAGTGATGGTGATTGTATTCGCAACCAGATCAAAGGTCGATCGCAACCGATGAATAGCCCCATTATTTTTGCCGTTGATATACTTCCCATGGCTATCAAAAATAGCAAAGCGGCGATCGTGCTGCAAAGCTCCCCCCGGTGTGATTTCCGCCGTAGCCACATCCACACCATCAAGGGATTTTATGGGATAAATAGTGATCCGAGAAAGGTAGGGCATAGATTTATCGAGTTTCTTAATCTGGTAAGGTACAGTCAATTGTAGGGCGCAAAGCTTTGCGCCATGAGGGTGTACTTGAGATTATTTTGAGAATAGTAATTTTGAGAATAGTATCTTAATTAA
>JAAUUE010000359.1 GCA_012031635.1 Coleofasciculaceae cyanobacterium SM2_1_6
TATCAGGAGTGATCATGTCTCTGGTGCAGGAAAATGGCAGCCCCAAGATGGTTATCTGCTCCTAGGGGATATTTTTAACCTCAGCTTCAATGCCGACCTCGTGGTACTCAGCGCCTGTCAAACCGGAGAAGGGGAAGTGGTGCAAGGAGAGGGATTGATCGGCTTAACTAGAGGCTTGATGTATGCCGGGACATCGAGGGTTGTCACCAGCCTGTGGTCAGTAGAAGACAAAGAAACAGCGATTTTGATGGGGAAATTCTATGAAAAGATGCTGCAACAGAATCTACCTCCGGGGGAAGCCCTGAGAGCCGCCCAAATAGAGATGTTTCGGACTCCGGGTCAGTGGGCGCCCTACTACTGGGCAGCTTTTACCCTCCAAGGAGAATGGCGGTAGTCCAGAAAAATAGTCGAACATAGTTAACATTAAGTAATATTGCCAGAATTAGAGAAAAGCCTTTGTTATCCTTGAAACAAAATAGTTGTAAGAGGCATGAGCATGACAAGGCATTGGGTAAAGTCAATTCAAACTACACCTCTGATCTTGGGACTAATTTGTTCTGGGTCACAGCTAGTTCTAACCTCCACAGTGGTCTTAGCTCAAAGTAGCCAGAGTAGCCAAAGCAATCAACAAACTGAGGCTCAAAGGTTATACGAGGCAGGAGAAAGGCTCCAGGAACAGGGAACTAGGGAATCTTGGTTGCAAGCAATAGAGAAATATCAACAAGCTATATCTTTGTTTCGGGCGGTGGGGAACCGCTCTGGGGAAGCCGAAAGCCTTGGGAGCATTGGGAATGTTTATGATGCCCTGGAGCAAACCCAAGCAGCCTTAAATTACTATCAACAAGCCTTACCAATTTTTCGGGAAATAGGAAACCGCTCCCAAGAGGCCGTCGCCCTCAGCAACATCGCCCTAGCCTACAGCAATATCGGTCAGCCTCAACCAGCCCTAGATTTTCATCAACAAGCTTTATTAATCAGAAGAGCCATAGCTGACCGCCGGGGCGAAGCGACAACATTAAATAATATGGGACTGATCTATCGCAATCTTGGGCAGTTTCCAGAGGCGTTAAATTACTATCAACAAGCCCTGCCAATTTTCCGGGAAGTAGGCAATTCTCCAGAGGAAAGGCTGCGCCAGCGGACTAACGAAGCTGCGACTTTGCATAATATCGGATTTGTGTATAACAATCTTGGGCAATCCGAAGCGGCTTTACGCTACTATCAACAAGCCTTGGTCATTAGGAGAGAATTGAGCAATTTACCAGAGGAGAGAGCCAGCCAACTTGCTGAGGCAGCAACGACTCTCGGTAATATAGGGTTTATCTATAACAATCTTGGACAACTCCAAACAGCCTTAGATTACTATCAACAAGCTTTAGTTATTAGAAGGGAATTGGGTGATCTCCAAAGGGAAGCGACGACATTAAGTAGTATGGGACTGATCTATCGCAATCTTGGACAATCCCAAACAGCCTTAGATTATTATCAACAAGCCTTATTGATCAGACGGGAAGTAGGCGATCGAAGCGGGGAAGCAATTACCCTGAATAATATAGGAGATACCTATAGTAATCTGGGACAACTCCAAGCAGCCCTAGAGACCTATCAACAATCTTTAGTTCTCAGAAGAGCAGAAATAGTTAGTTCGACCGAGGAAAGACTGCGCCAACGCCGGGGTGAAGCGATTGTCTTAAATAATATTGGCTACACCTATAGCAATCTGGGACAACAGCAAGAAGCCTTAAATTTTCTCCAACAATCCCTAGCTATTAGCCGAGAAATAGGCAACCGTTCGGAAGAAGCCAGAACCCTGAGTAATGTGGGGACGGTTTATACTGATCTGGGGCAAAGTCAAGCAGCCCTAGATTTGTTGCAACAAGCTCTAGGGATTAGCCGGGAAGTGGGCGATCGAGTGGCAGAAGTAGATACCTTGGGGAAACTGGGGACGTTATATGGCAATACTGGTCAACTCCAACAGGCTCTGGATTCCCATCAACAAGCCTTGGTCATTAATCGGCAGAGGGGCGATCGCATCCGAGAAGCCAGAACCCTGAGTTCTCTGGGGAGAATCTATAGTAATGTAGGTCAACGCCAACAGGCGTTAAATTTCTATCAACAAGCCTTATTAATCAGTAGAGAAGTGGGCGATCGATGGGGGGAAGCATCGATTCTCAATAATCTAGGAGGAGTGTATAAAGCTCTTGACCAGTTGACCCAAGCTCTAGATTCCTACCAACAAGCCTTACCAATTATTGAAGAAGTTGGGGGTCGCTTAGGAGAAGCCACCATTCTGATTAATATTGGGCAGATATACACCGATCTGGGGCAGTACTCCCAAGCCTTAGATTTTCTGCAACAAGCCTTACCGATTACGCGGGAAATCGGCTATCAGGCTGGGGAAGCAACGGCTCTGAATAATCTTGGTTTCGTATTTGCCAGTACTAGGGAACCGCAACTTGCCTTGAGTTACTATGAACAATCTTTACTGCTCAATAAAGCCGTGGGCAATCAGGCTGGAGTGGCAAATACCTTGGCGAATATAGCTTATATCCAACAGGGATTAAATAATCTAGCGGTTGCCCTGCAAAATATTCAAGCAGCGATCGTCATTATTGAAGATATCCGGGGGCAACTCCTAAATCCAGATTTGCGGACTTCCTACTTTGCCTCGGTGCAGAACTACTACAAGCTCCAAATTGAGTTATTGATGCAACTCCATACGTCAAACCCAGAGCAAGGTTATGCGGCTCAGGCTTTTAATGTTACGGAGCGATCGAAAGCAAGAACGCTTTTGGAGCTACTCACAGAATCTCAAGCTGATCTCCGTACAGGGGTTAATCCCCAACTGCTACGACAGGAACAGGAACTTCAATCTCAACTAGCTACCCTTGATAAACGCCGCATTGAACTTGCCAACTCTACAGCCAATAACTCCCAACAAATTACCGCCCTCGAAGCCCAACGATCGACCCTACAAACCCAATACCGCAACCTGCAAGCCCAAATCCGCCAAACCAGTCCTAAGTACGCCGCTCTCAAGTATCCCCAACCTTTGACCCTTGAGCAGATTCAGCAACAAATTCTCGATGACAACACTGTTATTCTTTCCTATTCCTTGGGGGAAGAACGCAGCTATCTTTGGCTAGTTAGTAAAACCGAGATGACCAGTTACCAACTACCCGGCAGGAAATCGATCGAGGATTTAATAAATAAAAAAGTCCGTCCCCAACTCACCAATCCCCGGACTACTCGGACTAATTTTTTAGAAGACACTGCCGCCCTCAATAATATTTTGTTGTTGCCAGTGCTGGAGAAGATTAGCAATAAACGCTTAGTGATCATCAGTGATGGCGCTTTGCAATACGTTCCCTTCGCAGCCTTGCCAGACCCCAGAGCCAGAGATAATCAATACCAGCCCCTGTTAGTCAATAACGAAATTGTCTATCTTCCCTCCGCTTCCACTCTGCACACCCTCCGCAATGAAACTCAAGGTCGAAAACCTGCTCCTCAAACCTTAGCTGTCTTGGCTGATCCAGTTTTTGCTACCGATGACCAGCGAGTAACCCAGCGCCCTACTCCTGCCCCGACGAATGAACTACCTTTAATTGCCCAGAATCTCGATCGAGCCGCCCGTGATACCAGAGGCGCATGGAATAGACTCCCCGGCACTCGTCAAGAAGCCAATACCATCCTCAATTTAGTCCCGGAGAATAGCCGTCTAGCTTACTTTGATTTCCAAGCTAACCGGGAAAATGCTCTGAGTGATCAGCTTTCTCAATACCGCTTCATCCACTGGGCAACCCACGGCTTCGCCAACGCCCAGAAACCAGAATTATCCGGCATCGTCATGTCCCTAGTTCAGGAAAATGGACAAACCCAAGATGGCTATTTATTACTAGGTGATATTTTCAACCTCAACTTCAATGCTGACCTAGTAGTCCTGAGTGCCTGTCAAACGGGTTTAGGGGAAGTGGTGCAGGGAGAGGGATTGATTGGTTTAACTAGGGGCTTAATGTATGCCGGAACACCGAGGGTAGTAACAAGCCTATGGGAAGTGCCAGATGCAGAAACCGCCAGTTTGATGAGTAAATTTTATGGCAAGATGTTGCAGGAAAACCTCAGCCCCGCCGCCGCCTTGAGAGCCGCTCAGTTGGAAATGTTTAACTCCCGCAATTGGGTAGCCCCCTACTACTGGGCAGCTTTTACCCTCCAAGGGGAGTGGAATTAGTTTTGGGTGAACTCAGAAAATAGCCAACTAGGTAAAGGGAACCACAGAGAATAGTTAGCTGTGGTTGCGGTAAAGATTGCTTTAGGGCTTGATGGACATCATTATAAACTAGACAGCAGGAGAGTTCGGGGCAGATCGCTTGGGCGAGGATTGCCAACTCTTGGGGATCGGCGGAACTATGATCTGGGACAGGGACTAGGTGGAGCGATCGCCCGGTCTGAGCAAAGCCCGGAAATACCCCGGTGATCCTTGGTGCTCAGAATCCCCATTACCCAATTTACAGGTTTGATAGTCGAGCTATCCCCATCCTGATTAACTTGCTGATTAGTATCCTGATTAATGTATTGATCAATG
>JAAUUE010000360.1 GCA_012031635.1 Coleofasciculaceae cyanobacterium SM2_1_6
TTAGATACAGAGGAATTTGGGGTACAGCAAGCATGGCTAGACCAACCTAATTTAGCAGGGGATATCTATTTAGCCGTCCAAGTCAGCCCAGAGGAGGGTTGGTTACGGGTGTGGGGATTCACCAGTCGGGAAAATCTAAAAAGGCAAGGGGTTTATGATCTTAAGTACAAAGGCTATCGGTTGGAGCGATCGGATCTCTGGGTGAGCCTAGAAAGTTTGCCTGCCATCTGGGACTTAATTAAACCTAGAATTGTTTTAAGCAAGTTAGATTTTCCTTCAATTTGGCAACCCTTTGAGGAGTTGATCGCTGCTTTGAACTTGAAACCAGCAATGGAAATACGACAGAATCGCTTTACGTGGGGAAGGATAGTAGATCAAGTTATCCACCTTCCCGACTGTCCTCTTGCTTTAACAGTTGGTTTTCAGGAAGAAACCCCAAATAAATATTTAATTCAAGTCCGGCTTAGTTCTGGGAATGAGCAAATTTATTTACCAGATGACGTGGAACTGGTAACATTAGAAACTAATGGTAATGTGATTAAAAAAGCCAAATCAAGAAAGGCTGATAATTGGATTCAGGTTGAGTTTACTGGAGAAGTTCAAGATGAATTTCAGATCAAGATTCAACGAGGAGAGGCAAGTATGATAGAAACCCTTATAGTTTAAAAGTTATGGATAAATTTTTAGTCATAAGACTTGAAGGCAAGGCTGATCATTTTTTCTCTGTCAACTACGAGATTCTGGATTCTGATCTGAAGGTTATTCACTATGATAAAGCTTATCTTCCTAGCTGTTTGAATTTAGTCAATGCACTAAAAAGATGGCGAACTGCTTATCGTGCTGATCTTAGCCGTAAGTTTGGGGAGCCTAAAAATATATCGATTAGTAATTCCTCTGAAATTGATCATGTCAAGCTAGTTCATGACCTAAAAATTAGTCTCAATGATTGGTTAAGTTCTCCAGAGTTTCAGCCTTGCAAGGAAAAGCTACTTGCGAAGTTAGATCCTAGGGAAGTTGTGTTAGTGGGGATCGGAACAGATGATCATGATTTGAAATATGTACCTTGGCATTTGTGGAGTTTTTTTGAACATTTTCCTAAATCAGATTTTGCATTATTACGACCTAGTTTTAGTAAAGTAAATGACAAGTTAGGAAATACTGAAAATGTTACTCGACCTAGTGTTAATATCATGGCGATCATTGGGGATAGCAGAGGTATTGACACTGCGGAAGATACAACAGTCATTAAAAGTCTTTCTCGTGTTAATTATTTACAAATCTTAAGTGAACCTTCTAAGGATGAAGTCAGGAATGCGATGTGGAGTGCCGGTTTAGTAGATATTTTATTTTTGCAGGGCACGGCAAGGAAGAGCAAAATCGAGGCAAGATCTGTTTGAACGACCATGAAACTCTGAGTGTCGAAGAAATTAGGTATGCTTTGCAGAAGCGGATTCAAGAGGGCTTACAGTTGGCAATTTTTAACTCTTGTGATGGTCTTGAACTGGGGGAAGATTTGGCGGATTTGCATATTCCGCAGGCGATCGTCATGAAAGAAGCAGTACCAGATGTTATTGCCCAAAGATTTTTGAAGGATTTTCTCCGTGAATTTTCTGGAGGTGTGCCTCTTGTTCAAGCCTTACGTCAAACTCGCAACAAGTTAACGGATTGGGACAAAGATTATCCCTACGCCAGTTGGCTCCCCGTCTTGTATTGCAACCCCACCGAGCCACTCATGCAATGGTCTCGCCCCCAACCCCCCTTTCTCCAAAGATACCCATGGCAAACCAAACTAGCCGCCTCCTTTCTATTAGGTCTAGCAGTAATTAGTAACTTGGGTGTTCTATCTAAGCCTCCTACAATACCAGTTGATCAGCCAAATGTCATTTCTTCTGAAATCAAAACCACCAAAGTGTATGAAGAGAAAAGTTATGGCATCAAAATAGAATATCCAACCAACTGGGTATTACAAGAGAAGTTCGATAGTATCACTGGCGATGTCATCAAACTGTTCCCCGCCGACAACCCCGAAGTTGAACTGATTCTAAATGTCCAAGATTTATCTGAGAACTCCCTCGACCTAGAAAAGTGGAAAGAAAAAATCGTAGCAGATTTGCAAAAATATTCCGAGAGTTTTACTCTTCTCCAAACAGAACAAATAGCATTAGACTACAAACCGGGACATAAGCTAACTTATACTACAACTAGGCAAGGTATTCGATATCAAGCAGTAGATATTTTTGCCCAAAAAGGAAACAAATCTTACATGTTTACTTATATTACTCCGGCATCTGCAAGGTCTCTCTTTGTTGATTATCAGTCTCAGGCTCAGAAAATTGTTGATTCTCTGGCGATTGTAAACTGAGTGATCCGTTTCTTAATAAGTCTTCCCAATTAATATATTGAGCACCGTTACTTTGTAATATGGCAGCTCCTGATATTCGTAATCGACCGTCGAATAATCTTAATAACAAACTATTGCGATCGACCCCATCAAGTGACACAAGTATTCTGCTACAACGAACCCCTCCAATATCGGTATTAGTTCCACAAATATCATTACCTTGCTTAACCAAAAATCTTAAATTTCCTGACTCCTGTGCACCTTGAAATCTATTTGATACATCATCACAACGAGCTTGTTCACCGGGATTCCATGTAATTAGAGAACGAATTCCCCGAAAATTCACCATAACCTCATGAGTTGATGGGTTACGCTGGCAGAAGTAAGTTCTTGATTGCCCGTTTACAGGGTGTACATCCAGAGCCGAGAGCAAAAAATATTTAGATAGCCCTAAAAGCAATAAAATTGGTAAATTCAAACACACACCTGATTTAGCTTTCAACATAATTATCTTTTTAAAAGGTTAATTTTTGTTGATTAAGGTAACTTATCAAGATTCTGTTCGTCAAGGAGGCTGTGTGAGTCTTGCTTGATATTCAGCATATTTTTACAATAACTTTATAATTTTGCTGTAACTTTATCATCTCTTTACAAAATCAACCTTGTCTCATGATCCGACTAGGGAGGCAAATTCCTAGTTATTCCAAAAAATTGGTTATTTGCTCTAAAATATGCAAAGGCTTCATGCTCTCATCACTATCAACATGTATCTTCCACTACAAATCTCCAACCTATGAACCGTCAACTCCTATCTATCCTAGCTGGTATTGCCGTCGCTCCCCTGATAGTGCAACACGTTTCATCTCAGCCGTCTCCGGGATTTTTTGCAACAGCGAGAAAATCTCTGGTACTAATCCAAGATACAAGAGGTGAGAGGAAAGGCAGTGGTTTTATTGTGGCGAAGGACGGTAATATTTACTATGCTCTTACAGCTGGGCATGTTGTACAAAATGGGCAATTTCAAATTCAGACTGATGCAACAGTCCAAGAGGGGGAAAGATTAGCTGTAGAATCTGTATTAACTTTGCCCGGTGTTGATCTAGCTTTGGTACAGTTTAGTTAGTACTAGAGAATACCCTTTAGCAAAAATAGTTAAAGATGCTAATGGGGTTTTTGAGACTCAAAGGGTATTTATTTTAGGATATGTGGGCAATAGCACTGGTGGACCAGAAATTCCCGGTGGAGGAGTAACTTCTCGGCAACCACTGACTTCAGGAACTGGAAGAGCAATTTTTCATGATGTTAATACAGAAGGGGGGATGAGTGGTTCTCCGGTTTTAACTGCTAATGGAGAAGTTGTAGGTATTCATATTGGACTTCCCGGTCAAATGGAGTTTTAGAGAGGCAGTTCCTATTGAAAAGTATTGGGAGCTTGCCCCTCCAGTTTTTACCACCGCCGCAAGAACTGATCTTGCCAATGGTCGCTTCCCTCAAGCTATAGCCAGTTTACAGTTAGTCCGCCGAATATTTGGGCAGGACAATCCCGAAGCATCCGTAGTACTTGCCTACGCCTACTTTGGTTTAAATGAGATCGGCAGAGCCAGAGAAGAAGCGAGAAAAGCTGGCGAAAATGCTAGCGCTGCTCTGTTGTTAGGAGCTATTGATTACATCCAAGGAAATAGTAGGGCTGCGATAGAAAATGCAACTCGTGCTGCTCAAGATGAGCGCAATTTAGGTGGTTATGCCTTGTCAATAGCAGGATTGAGCCATATGGAAATAGGAGCAGAGACTTCTAGCCGAGATGCTAGGCTTAGTATAAATCGAGCGACAAGCCTAATCAGAGATGATGCTTTTGTTTATTTAGCTAGTAGTTGCTTGCAATTAAAAGTTGAGGGACAAGAACCCAGAGCGCGTTCAGAATTTAGTAATGCCGATAGAGTGGCTAGTCAAAGACCGCAGAATCCTTTTTTAGCAGTGTTAAGCACTCAGTTACAACAGCGTGCTAGAACTTGTTTGCCACCAGATTTTAGCACGGTTAGACCTCCAGACCCACGTAGTCTGGGAAGATATTCATCCAGTGCACCAATAGCTTTAGGGGCTAGTGTGACTGCCTTGGCTGTCAGTGATGATCGTTTTGCCGTGGGTTTGAGTAATGGAAGGGTAGTTATATATAATTTACAAGATCAAAGAGAAGTTGCATCTTTTGCGACCCAAGA